>DATFMH010000208.1:0-23214 GCA_035267045.1 Balneolales bacterium | reverse complement strand
ACTGTTGTGCCCGGGCGAATGAACTCATCATGTTCAAAAAGGATAGGTGGTTTTTTACGTTGTGGAATTTCCACAGGGACTATTTCTTTCGCATATCTTCCGTTATCGGTTGCTTTAGCCGCTTTATGCTGCGACCATGCGGCAAATTTATCCTGGTCTTCGCGGCTGATGTGGTATTTTTCAACCAGGTTCTCGGCCGTTTGCCCCATTCCTTCGCTGCCGTATTGTTCATCCATTTTGGTATTGACAAATCGCCAGCCAAAGGTGGAGTCATGCATTTCCGGATTGGAACCGTAAGGGCGATTCGCTTTCCCGATAACCATTGGTCCACGGGTCATGTGTTCCATTCCGCCGGCGATAAAGAGATCACCTTCTCCAATGTTGATAGATTTATAAGCCATCACAGCAGCACTCATGCCCGAGGCACATAATCGGTTAACGGTTTCACCGGGAACGCTGGGAGGTAGCCCGGCCAGTAAAGCTGCCATTCGAGCAACATTACGATTGTCTTCACCCGCCTGATTGGCACATCCCATGATTACATCTTCGACTCTGGCTGGATCAATTTCCGGATTACGTTTGATAATTTCATGTATGGGAATGGCCGTTAAATCATCAGCCCTGATCGGGGACAAAGCACCCCGCAACTTTCCAATAGGTGTTCTGATACCGTCAATAATATATGCTTCACTCATTATTTTCCTTGTCATTATCTGATTTTAAATATTCTTTGGGTGTTCGGTACACCGTACCTTTAAAAAAGGCCACTTTTGTATTGTTTTGGTTAGTGACCTCTACCTGGTAAGTACCTGTACGGTTAGTGAGATTTAATTCCGTTGCCACAGCTGTTAATTCATCGCCATTTTCAATTTTCTCGAAATAGGAGATGTTATTCTCAAGAGCAAGTGCCGGCCGGCCGCGTGAGTTGGATGCAAATGCCAGGGCACTGTCGGCCAGGGAGAATACGATACCGCCATGACTTAGTTTAAATCCGTTTAGCATTTCGTCGCGTATTTTCATCTTTAAGACAGCTTTTCCAGCCGCTATTTCTATGATCTCAATTCCCAGCCACCGGCTAAACGCATCCTCCTCCATCATCTGTTGGACAATGCGTTGAGCTTGTTCGTTGTCTTGATTATTAATCACGGATACTTAACTAAAATTTGTTATTTTAATTTAGCCACAGATCTACGCAGATCAAGTAGATTTTTTAGCCACGGATTAGCGCGGATCTTAGCGGATTTTATTTATTAGAATTTGAATACACATATCTTTTAAATTCAGGTTTTGTCCCAAAATTTAAGAGCAATCCAATTTCAATTTTTGTTGCCTTTAAATAATTAATGATCTGTGCTTCATGTATACGAAGAATGTGTTCAACTGCTTTCAATTCAAGGATTACTTTATCTTCAACTATAATATCTGCAATAAAATCACCCACATTGTTATCCTTGTAAAAAACATTAATAGGTTGTTGTGAAATCGCCTTTAGACCAAAATCCCTCAAAGAAATTAGCAACGATTTTTCATAAACTGATTCCAAAAATCCATATCCCAGTTCATTATAAACATTATAAAAGGCTTTAATGATTTTATCCGTTAATGGACGATATTTAATTTTTGAGCTCATATGATCTGCTTAAATCCGCGGAGATCCGTGGCTAATTTTTTTTATAGAATTTTGAGCCGTTTCGGACCATGCGTTTGATGAGCGGATTGGGCCGGTAACGGTCTTCACCATATTCATCCTGCAGAGCTTCAAGGTGATCCAATACCGCATCCAAACCCCATTCATCAGCCCATTTCAATAAACCTTTTGGATAATTGACGCCTTTGGTCATGGCCGTATCAATATCCTCAACAGAAGCCACATTCATGAAGACAGCATCTGCCGCTTCATTGAATAACATGACCAGGATTCTGTTGACAATCTTCTGTCCCAGTTTCTGATCTTTATCCGGTTCCGCTTTGTCTGCGTTATCCCTGTAATCATAGAAACCGCGGCCACTTTTTCTACCCAGGAATCCGGCTTCAACCAGGCGTTTTTGGGTGAAAGAAGGCTTGAACCGAGGATCATAATAAAAAGCTTCAAAGACTGATTCCGTCACTTTATAATTCACATCGTGGCCAATAAAATCCATCAACTCGAAAGGGCCCATTTTAAAACCGCCCATTTCCTTCATTGCCCAGTCAATCGTGGCAACATCTGCAACCCCTTCTTCCAATTGACGGATGGCCTCGCTGTAAAAAGGCCGTGCAACACGATTAACAATAAAACCCGGCGTATCTTTGGCAAGGGCTGTCGTTTTACCCCAGGCATCTATAAGATTTCGGGCTGATTGCACGGTTTCACCCTTGGTCGGAATGCCGGGAATAATCTCAACAAGCGGCATCAATGGGGCCGGATTAAAAAAGTGTGTGCCTAAAAATCGCTCAGGTTTATCCAATGCTGAAGAAATGGAAGCAATGGATAAGGAAGAAGTATTGGTTGCCAGGATAGCATCATCCGGGATGACTTTCTCAAGCTCACTAAAAGTTTTTTTCTTAATCTCAAGATTCTCGATGATTGCTTCAATCGTCAGGTAGCATTCTTCAAGATCAGATAACGAGTCAACATATCGAATACGTTTGAGAATCCCATCCACTTCATCTTCAGTCATTCGGTTTTTTTCAACCTGCCGGTTAAGGATCCTGATCAATCCCTGTTCCGAATTAGTTCTTGCTTCTTCGCTTACATCATATAAAAAAACTGTATGCCCATAGGTAGAGGCCACCTGGGCAATTCCGGTACCCATTGTTCCGGCACCGATTACACCTACGGCATGTTTCTTCATTAAAGTGATTGCCATCTAATAATTATTTTCCTGTAAATTTCGGTTTCCTTTTTTCAACAAAAGCCTGAACGCCCTCGTTGTAATCGTGTGTTTTACCCGCCTCGGTTTGTAACTCAGCTTCCAGCTCAAGTTGTGATTGAAGATCATTTCCAAGAGATTCGTTGAATCCCCGTTTGATGAGTCCGAAGCCCCTGGTTGGTTGTTCTGCAAGATAACCGGCTAATTCACGAGCCTTAACCATCAACTCCTCGTCAGCATAACTTTTATAAATCAATCCTATATCAACTGCTTGGCCGGCGGTTATTTTCTCTCCCAACATGGCCATTGCCGTTGCTCGTGGCAAACCGACCAACCTGGGCAGAAAGAATGTTCCGCCGCTATCCGGGATCAGGCCTATTTTTGAAAATGATTGTACAAAAACAGCATTTTCGGCGGCCAATACAAAATCACAGGCTAAAGCTATATTGGCACCGGCGCCCGCCGCTGTTCCATTAACGGCACAGATGACCGGTTTTTCCAATTCCCGAATAGCCAGTATAATTGGATTATAGCTATGTTTGACGGTGTTTCCGAGAGGTTCGCCATGCCTGTCCAGTACTTCTTTCAGATCCTGTCCAGCACAAAATCCACGTCCCGCACCGGTTAAAATAACACATCGTATATTATCGTCGGTTGCGGCTTTCTTGATGGCGTCCTGTAATTCTTCTGCCATAGGCCGATTGAAACTATTTAATTTATCCGGCCGGTTGAGTGTTATCTCTGCCCAACCACCGTTAGTCTCAAACTTGATATAGGAATAATTCATGACAATTAATTATTGCAGTAAATATTGTATTTTTGTTCACATGGATCTTAATAAAAGCGCTTTTCTAAAATAAAACAGCAAGTTTATGCACGATACAACCTGTTTTGGCATCCTTGAAAATACGAAACCTGTCTATGTATGGCAAAGGAGATGGAAGGTATTAGGTTGAGATCAGGTATAGTGACTCCCCTACCGTTTAAATAGATTAATTGGTCATTTTGAATGACTTATTAATTTTTTTGTAATCGGATATTTTAAAAATCCATTTATTGGGAATGCAGGATTTTTTTATAAAAGTCTGTCTTTACCGGTTTGCTTAAAATGAATATGTAAATTACTGTATATGAAATTATTCCAACTAAGCTTCAGGTGGAATCTTTAAATTATAATGGAAGATATTCTCCGGATCATATTTCTGCTTAATTTGCAGCAGCTTCTCATAGTTGTCGCCAAAGACCGTAAGTGAAGTATCTTCATTAAAACCAGGGAAATTACCGTATCCACCTGATGTTATCAGAAGATTTCTTGCCTTGCTGATATTTTGTCTGACCCATTCAACATTTTTTTCATCATCATCAGGATCATTCCAGTTAGCTTCATACGTTAGCATGTATGGTTTGTCCCGGTGCCAGAAAGCGGTCTCCCCAGGTTGTATTTTTTTAATAGCTCCACCAAGGTGCCATATGTCGATAGTTGATAATTCAGAAGGAGAATCATCCCCGCTTTTTATTATCAAATCGATGATTTCATCGTCAATTTCATCGATAAAGACTGATTTCCAGTAATAACGACGGCCATCAGGATACTCTTCGTCCAGTAACGTCTGTAAATTATTATAAGGCATAGGGCCGCTCATATTTATGACAGGTTCGGCATATTCTACCAACGATTTCAAATCGTTGGGGGCTTTCGACAGTTCGCCGGAATGGCATCCCAATATAACAAAAGCCGGTTTGGACCATTGGTCACGAGGAAAATCATCCGTTTTTGGTATAAAAGCAGTGAATGCTACCAGGCTGATATCGTCACTTGCGGTTTTGGTAAATTCTTCAAAACGATGAATACCATCTGTTATACGATCTTCGGGATACCATGAAAATATACCATATATATCCGATTCTAAATCATAAAGCTGGTATTCAAATGAGAGGACAACGCCAAAATTGCCACCGCCGCCGCGAATGGCCCAGTAAAGGTCAGAATTGTTCTTTTCGTCAACGAATAGGAATTCACCTTTACTCGTCACAATCTCAACCGATTTTATATTATCACAGCTTAAACCATATTTCCGACGTAAATGACCAATACCGCCATTAAGCGTTAAACCTGCAATACCTGTCTTTGAAACAATACCGAGAGGAGTGACAAGACCATACTTCTGTGTTTCCCGGTCAATATCCCCTAAAGTGGCACCGGCCATGGCTCTGACAGTTTTATTTTGTTTATCAACAAAGACTTCATTCATATTTGTCAGATCAATAACTAATCCATTGTCATTAACAGCACTGCCTGAGACATTATGTCCACCACCTCGTACTGCTATTGGCAAATCATGATCTCTTGCAAAATTAATAGCGTTAATAACGTCCGATTTACCCAGACATCGTGCTATCAGCGCCGGATATCTGTCTATCATACCATTCCACACTTTTCGTGCGTCATGGTATATGTTACTTTCAGGCGTGATGAGCTGGCCGCTGAATTGTTCTTTCAAATATTGCAGATTCTGTTTGCTCAGAATAGCTTTCGTGTTATTCTTCATAATATTCTCTTGATGTTATATGAGATGTTGACTGAATAAAAGGATGACGAGAAAACGGCAATGATAAAAAACGCTTCGAATTAGTTGCCGGGAACGATGGTTTAAACTCCCTAATGACTAATTACAAAAAAGTCCTGCTTTATTAAGTATCAGGGTAAGAAAAGAATTAGTCAAGTGGTAAGAGGCTGTTTTTAATAAAAATAAATATATTTTTATGGATATGTAGAGATCCGGATCTGCAAATAGTATTTAATTACTATCTCTCTTACTTGATGAATGAATCCCTGATTTTTTGAAGATCATCGTAATCGATACCTTCCAGGTCAATCGTTTTAGTCGTGGTATCATTGAACAATAACTCCAGTTTTCGGGATTGTATATCCGCACGTGTGATTTTACCTAATGTTATTGTTTGTGTTTGTGGTGACGAGGGCAAACGGTATCGCATTTTTTCATTATCCCACTCGATATAATATTTGCGATATTTTGAATTGGTATACCAGAGAAAAATGAATATAAAGCCAAAAATTATTTGTGTTATGAGTCCAAGAAAGGCCATAATATGATGGTGACCGGTAAAAAGTCCTGCGCCGTTGCTAATGGATTTAAATATTCTGAATACCGCATAAGCCAGTGATAAAACACCAACAATCAGAAAAAGATACATTGATATTTCTGAATTTTTGCTGAAATTAATCCGCTCCATAGATGACTCATTTCTCTAATAATAGTTTGCTAATCCTTTATATCGCAAATATATATCGAGTACTTATGCATACATTTTAGCGATATTAGCTTAGTTTAATATAATAAGTTTACTCAATAATCAGGTCATATTTATCGAGTAAGTTTAAGACATTGGCATAGGAAAAAATAGCTTTAGTAAGGGTGTTGTTCTCAGGGTCAATTGAAAAATTTGTAGCACTCGTAAAGTTCACTTTACTCAGGTCTGTTTTAAAGAAACGGGCATCGGCCAGGTTGCAATCTATAAACGAAGCATCTTTAAGATTAGATTGCGTAAAATCAGCATTTCTGATCGTACAATTATGATATTCGTTCTTTTGTAAATTCAAACCAGTGAATATGCAATAATTCAAATTACAACCTTTAAATGTTAAACGGCTTAAACTATTCCTTTTTAAGCTGAAGTCGATACCGGTTAATTTTGACTCATCAAATTGAACGTTTTTAATAGAAGTTTCCGACCATCTGGACATAGACAGATCACTCGATGAAAAGCTACAATCAACAAAAAGGCATTTGTGAAAAATAGCGTTTGTAAAAGTACAATTCTGAAAGGTGCACTTTTCAAAAGTTATCTCAGTAAATGATTTTTTATTACTATCAACATTTTTCCATACTTCATCTTCTATAAAGTCCATAATTTTTGAAATAAAAGTGTATAAATGGCAGCCGTTACTCCCGAGTTTAGTGTATATGATGCTACTTAAAAGTGATCGTCTTTTTCTCCCGGCTGCTTTGGAAAGCAAGCTCAATAATTTTTATGACGTTTCTTGCTTCTTCAGGTTTAACGGCCAGAGTTTTTTTATTAGTTATAACTTCGTAAATATTTTCATAAAACTTCTGATAGCAACCTCGTAAAGTTTCTATTTTACCCCTGAAATGAAGGCCGTTTATATTTGTGTTTAGTGTACCCCAATTACTTTGATCATCAACGCCCCAGTTGGGATGAAGAGGTGACATGCCACTTTTCGAATCGGCTTCTTGTGGATCCAACCCATATTTTATAAATGTCCCCTGTGTTCCATAGAGAATGAAACGGGGACTTGGTTCACGTACCAGCATCCCGGCTTTAAGAGTTACTTTCAATTGGTCGTAATGGAGTTTTACTTCAAAATGATCATCCGTTTGACCGCCTTCCCGTTGAATATGAATATCAGCTGTGACTTCATTAGGGTTGCCAAATAATTGAAGAGCATGATCAATTAAATGCGGCCCTAAATCATATAGTATCCCACTTCCGGGAACATTTTTTTCTCTCCACGCGTCAGGTTTGAAGTAATTTCGAAATCGATCGAAATGTGATTCATATTCCACTAATTTACCCAGAGATCCTTGATTCAGGATTTTTTTTACGGTTAAGAAATCACCGTCCCATCTGCGATTTTGATATACGCTCAATATTAAACCGTTATCATTCGCAATAGATATCAGATCATCGGCCTCTTTTGATGTAATGGTTAAAGGTTTCTCAATGATTACGTGTTTACCGGCCGATAGAGCATTTTTAGCCAGTGAGTAATGAGATTCATTGGGTGTGGTAATTACAACGAGTTGAATGGATTCATCTTGAAATAAATCATCAGCTGATGATACCACATCTATGTATGGATACTCTTCTTTTGATTTCTGTTTATGGCGTTCAACAATTTTAGAAATTTTGAAATTTGGATTGGCATGTATGAACGGAGCGTGAAAAACCTGTGCAGACATTCCATATCCGATAATTCCTGTATTTATTTTCAAATTTACCACAGATTTACGCAGATTTTGGCTGATTTCCATTTATTCTCCAACAACCTGTTTAATAATAAGGTTTATTAAAAATCACAATAATATTGGAAAAGAATAGGGCATATGAAACACTGAATTCAGTGTAAGCCATTTCTTTCTGTTATTATATATTTAGTGAATTCCAAGAATTAATTATGAATAAATGATATTACTCGAATCAAGATATCAGTGAACAGCAATGGCGGGATAACAGGCAGAAAAATCAACAAATGGTTCCATCATCATCAATATAGCAGGTGTCTGATTGAAAACGATCCCAGTCAGACATTAATTTTTGCAGGTATTCAAGATGATGCATCAATTTTTTTTCACCACAAATGATATTGTCATCATCTTTCAGAACAGGAAGAGACAAGCCATCCGATTTGAAAGGAAGATCATGGGTATTGCTAATAATTTTAACTTCATGTGCAATTACGATGTCTCGTAGCTTGTTTTCGACTTCAACACCAAGTTGATCGTGCCTATTTCGATATAAAGTGATCATCTGTATGATATTTTGTTAAATTATTTTAGCATAAAATAATATGATTCTCACATATTTGTAATACCAGGTAGTAATTTAAGTCCAATAATATTAAATATTAATAAAAACGAATCATATCGTTTCCCATATCGTTAAAGATATACACGTAGTTTCAAAACAAAAAACCGATTGTACCAATGGCAGAGAATAAGACTATAAGCAAACATTTATTGAATAAACCGAATGTTCGGCCGCATCTTATTAAGGATGACGGGCATTTCCCCAATAACTCCTCACTTCCGCTTTTGGTTTATTCAGATGCTGTGAAGATAGAGAATGATGATTCTCTTGGAGAGATAGAACGATTGATCAATAGCAATGGATGGAGCGGTGCCTGGTTAAATGGCGTGTTTCCTTATCATCATTACCATAGTACGGCTCATGAATGTTTGATCGTATGTAATGGTGAGGCACGTATTCAATTTGGAGGTGACCAGGGTATGACCTTACAATTAAAACAAGGGGATGCGGTAGTTTTACCAGCGGGTATGGCTCATAAAAAACTCGATCAGAGTCCCGATTTTCAAGTGATGGGAGCTTATCCGGACGGACAAAATTATGATATGAATTATGGTACGGATAATGAACGTCGGTTTGCCGATCAAAATATTGCAAAAGTACCATTACCCCAGGCGGATCCGCTCTATGGAATGAAGGGTCCTTTGATGACTCAGTGGACAGAATAATATATAGTATCTACTCCTTCTTAGGGTTATAAAAAGGAGTAGATACATTCATATTCTAATATTTTTCTTTTTCGAACGAACTTTTCGGGTTGTTTTTTCACCTTTTACAGTAATCACATCACGTAACATTGGGACAAGAACTGCCGAGTCATAATAATGACGGAATTTTGTACCCTATCATTATAAGGGGTGAAAATCATGACCCAGTTATGCTCTTAGGTTTTATTATTAGCTTTTATTTTACCCTGGTTTTTTCCTTCTACCACGACCCTGTTTTCCGGGTCGTACCTTCATTCATTTCAAAATTTTGGTGTTGCACATACTTACCTAACAGATCAAAAAATTACGTAACCTCCATTTTGGATTTTGTGTAACCTGACCACGGTATTTCCGGAAGGGCTGTCCTGGAATCCGGCGTTTGCGAAGTTACTTTATCATCAATCTGATTAAGGACTGCAGGTATACCACCTTTTCGAGTGCGGCAAAAATCTTTTTATAAGTGCTGCATTATCTTGCATTACTACTCCGAAAAATTTAAGAGTTAATGTATTTGTATCTGCTTAACTGGCAGAAGGTTTTGCAAAGCATTCTTCCAGTGATTTCCTAATCACAATTACTAATCACGTGAGATGATTCTGATCAACAAAAATAAATTATGTGGTTGAGAAACTGTTTAAAAACCACAAAGCGAGGTAAACCAGTAAACAGTAATTTCAATTATTTAAAATTATAATAAATAATTGATAATATAATAATTACGAGCTTTTAATAGATTTGGGCAGTCAAGAGAAATGATATATCGATGTGATATTTTTTTTAAAATCTTTACAGATGATCCATGTGATCTGTTAAATATTGTAAGTGCTCTTTACCTGTACCACAACATCCCCCTAAAATTTTAACACCATAACGTTTATTTAACTTGAGCATTTCATTACCCCAAACAACGATATCATCAACATGAATTTGATCGGAGCCATCAAGGTCACATTGATCCAGGGAAGATGCATTTGCCTGTATTCCTATCAATCTTTCATACGGTATTTCCGGTTGCGCTTCTGCAGATATAAATGTTGGATAGGAACAATTCACCATGTATCCCAGAGGGGCATTATGGGTTATTTCATCAATCATCTTCATTGCTTTAGATAGAGGAGTACCATCGAGGACATGTCCTGTTCTATCAATAACAAAACTTATGATAAAAGGGATATCAAATTTTGCCATAGCTTTTGTTATTCCAATGGCTTCGGGAATAGCAGGCAATGTTTCGGCAATCAGGAAATCGACTCCGGCATTAGTTAGTTTTTCAATTTGCCAGGTATGAAAGTGTTCAGCTTCTTTAATGTTTAGGCCTTCCTCTGGTTTATAACAATCATTTTTGCAACCGATTAACCCACCAATTTTGATAGGGGTGTCTGTTTGTTGTGCGGTCACCAGTTCTTTCAAAAAGACAACAGCATCACCGTTTACATTTTTAGTAATCCCGGATTTTTCGATGCGTTCTTTATTGGCCCGCCATGTTGGAGTTAACAGGATAAACGGGAGGGATGCCTGAAGAGCTACATCCAAATAGCTATGATATAGGTTTTCGAGAATAACTCGTTCATCATCATTATAGATAAGTAAGGCATTTTCCAATTCTGCATGAAGCTTGATACTTTCGTATCTGCGTAACTGTTCAACAACTGCCGCCTCCATGAGAACAAGCGGATACTTATTCAATAATTGGTTCATAATTGAGGATGATTAATGCCTAAAAGGAACTAAAAAATAGGATGAAAGCGGAAAATGCCAAAACTATGCGTCAAGAGATCCGCAGGACCCATTTTGTTTATCAACAGCCTTGAATATATCTGCAATATGCAAGATATCTTGCTTTAAAAATAGTGATTATTTTATTTTTCTCACAGTGAAACAAATGCCATCCACTTCATTATTCGAAACAAGTTCTACTTCAAAATATTGAGCTTTTGCCATCAAACTTGTCCTGGTCAAACCAAGGCCTAAATTACGGGCTTTGGTTGAAAAAAATGGATAAAACATTTTTGTAACAAATTCGGAGGGAATAGGTACTCCAAAATTAGTGAAGTAAATGTCGCCCTCGTTATTGAATTCAATGAGTACATCACTATTGACCTGCTTATCATGCTCAAGTGCATTATCCAACAATTCATGGATTAATTTTGACATTAACTCATAATCTGCTCTTATGCTGAATGACGCTTTATTATCATAAATATGGATTCGATTTCTCCCCTCTTTAGGGTAATCATTTACGACATTACGAACCAATTCATTGAACTTAATGTCATGTAAGTTGACTATGGGTTCATGATTCAGTTCCTCCATTTTATCAAGCACACCTGATATCTCACCTAAGCCATTAGTTATAGTCTCGAGATAATGGTCGTTGTTTGGTAACTCCTTATTTTTCAGAAGTTCAACGAATCCCATAATTCCCGTTAATGGAGAGCGATATCTGTTTATAAGCAAGGTAGTCATCTCTTTGACCACATCCATCAAATCCGGTGGTACCGATGTAGACTTCATAATGTGTCTCCCTTTAGTTGCTCCATATTCATAACTGAAGTTTGATACAGGAGCATTTTTTAAATGTAATGGATGTGCAACCGCAGGATGAACGATTTTCTCATTATCGTTCTGAATTTCCCATGGAATGGCATTAGAGGAGGATAAATTATTAGAAGTTATCGATTCCACTGCATTATCTTCATATATATACTGACTAACCCCAATACCTTGCATCAATTTCATATAAGCACCCATCGCAAATCTTTATATCTCAAGTAGCTTAGTCAGAACTACATTATTCCCTTGAATTTTTTATACCCCAAAACTCTTGCCGGGTGTAGTATGGCAACTACTTTATAATCATTTCAGTGAACTATTATGATTATCACCCACACGTTAAAAAACTTAAATATTTTTTTTAACTAAGACACCTTTTCCTCTCTGTGGAAAATATTGCCAGTGATACTGTACGGGAAACAGTATTTGCCCACTTCAATACAATGTATACGTAATAATGATTACGTAAAGTTTTATGGCATAAGAATTGCATGTTATTCGGTGAATTATAACCCTAAATTTGCTCGAACTATATGAAATTAGTCGATAGTGCCGAAACTAAACTACTGTCAAAGGCGCTTGATGTTTATACGTTAAGGCAAAAATTGACGGCAGCCAATATTGCGAATCTGGATACCCCCGGTTATACGGCAAAAGAGGTATCATTCGAAGATAAACTGAAATCGGCCATGTCTAATAATGCCAATGCTGCAGATGTTAATCCCGAAATTGTTGACAGTGGAGAAAAACCGCAAATAGAGGGACAACTGCTTGAGATGTCAGATACACAAATACGTGCACAGTTAGTTTCGCGTGTATTAAGGGAGAAATTTGATCAGCTAAGAACAGCTATTAGCGGAACACCACGATAATTAAATAAAGTAATATCATTATGAATATCGACAGGCTATTTTCCGTATTTAAAACAGCAGGAAGAGGGTTGGCAATTCAGAGAGAAAATATCGCCATTGCCTCAGAAAATATTGCCAATGCCAATACAACCCGAACAGATCAGGGTGGCCCGTACCGGCTTAAAGTACGCGTCTTCTCAGCTTCTTCCGGTTCTTCTGCACCATTTAACGATGTTTTAAGTGGTCAGGCGATGAAACTGAATACAACGAATGATAAACAATTTTCGGTTCCCGATGTTCTTATAAAAAATGGGGAAAATGCAGGTTCGGGGGATATGGCACCCAATTCTAAAATTGTTTCAGAAAATAAATTCCGCTATGAATACGATCCCGATAATCCGGATGCGGATGAAAATGGGATGGTTAAGTATCCTGATATCAACATGGTAAAAGAGATGACGAATATTGTTAGTGCCAACAGGATGTACGAAGCAAATTTAAGCGTAATTCAGGCTGAAAAACAGATCATCAAACAAAGTATGAATATTTAACCGGTGGGTTTATGGAGTTGAATAAAGTTAATAGATTTTCAAAATATTATGAATCAAATCGCATTCAGAATAAAGGATTATCAGGTAATCAGGGTTCTCCAATAAATAATCTCACACAGGATGAACTCACTATGATTCATAATGAGTTTCCAAAATCATCGGGAGTAAAGCTTGACTTGTATTCGTCGACGGGTAGGGCAAAAACGGAAAATCCTAATGCTAAAGGCGGGAACATAGATTTCAAAATCTAACGGGGGTAATACTTATGACAATAAATCCTACTGATTTTAATATTCAATTAAATAAACCTGGCGAAGTTTTAGGTGACAAAAAAAAGACTCTGAGTAATTCTGAAGGTGGAGGGACATTCGGTGATTTGGTAAAAAATGCCATTAATTCTGTAAATGATGCTCAGACGGATGCCAATCAAAAAGTCACTGATTTCGTAAGTGGAAAGACCGATAACGTACATGAAGTCATGATCGCAATGGAAAAAGCGCAATTGAGTTTCCAGTTAATGACTGAAGTACGGAACCGTCTGGTTGATACTTACAAAGAATTGAGCAGAATGCCTATCTAATAGATTAGTATGATATGAACAGGTTATTTGATGCTATAAAATCCTTTTTTGATCCATTATCGTCCGCGCAGAAAGTTCTGTTCGGTATATTGAGTATCGGCCTTATAGGAGGTTTGTTACTCATATTTTCGTGGGCACTTCAACCTAATTATAGTATACTATTTGGATCTCTTCCTGCTGATTCGGCTCAATCTATCGTTAGTGAGTTAGATAAAATGGGTGTACCATACAAATTGCAAGATGGTGGACAAGCCATCATGGTGCCTCATGATAAAGTTTATAATCTCCGTTTGAAGTTTGCCTCCGATGGGGTCGCTGCCAGTAGTGATCTGAAAGGGTATGAATTATTCGATCAGAATACGCTGGGCATGACAGACTTCATGCAAAAAATAAACCGTAAAAGGGCGCTTGAGGGAGAACTTGCCAGGACAATCAACAGCATGAGTCAGATTAAATCATCTCGTATACATCTTGTCCTTGAGCAACGGGCTCCATTTGCTCAGAATACGGTGAAACCCACCGCCTCCGTTTTTTTAAAAATTAAACCCGGACAAACGTTAAAACCGAATCAGATACAGGGGATAACCGATCTAATTGCCGGTAGCGTTGCAGGACTTAAACCAGATAAAGTTGTGATCCTCGATCAACATGGAGATCGCATATCAAACAACATTCAAACTGATTCCAAATATGCCTCCACGAGTTTACAGATGAAGGTTCGTGAGGATATGGAAGGATATCTGACTAAAAAGGGTCAGTCTATGCTTAATCAGTTTTTGGGTCCCGGCAATAGTATTCTCCGTGTTTCAACAGAACATAACTTTGATCATATCATAAAGGATTCGGATACGATAAATCCTGATAGCCGTACGATAGTATCGGAGGAGAAAAGGACGAATAAAAATAATAACCAGTCATCACAGCCGATATCTGTCAACGCTAAAAAGAGTAATAATAAGGTTAATTCCGTTACAACAAATTCAAAAAATAATCAGACAACCATTCAGGTGCGTAATTATGAGGTTGACAAGACCAAAGAACATATGGAAAAACCTGTTGGGGAATTGACACGAATTAGTGCATCTGTGCTGCTAAATTATAAACATGTCGTTAAAAAGGGAAAAGATGGGAAAAAAATTGTCGAAAGTATTCCCCATTCTTCAAAAGAGTTAAAAGATATAAAAAGTATGATTGTTGGAGCCCTTGGGATAGATGCCAAGAGAGGGGATCAGATAAATATCACGCAAATCAAATTTCAACAACCGACTTCCACTGATTATGTACAACCGGGTATCACCGATCAGCCATTTTCAAATTATGATATTATAAGGTGGATAATAGTTGCATTAGCTGTCGCTGTTGCCGGCTTTTTGATGTTTAGCATAACGAAGAAATTTAATCCGGATAAAACACCATTTCTGATTCAATCTACGATACCGTCAATTGAAGAATCGTCAAATGATAATTTAATAGACGATAATAATGATAATAAAGATATACAGAATGATATTTACTCGGAAAAATTAAGTGAAGAAGCCAGGAAACAACTGAATAGTGGATCAGAGTTATCCAATGAAGTAAAAAGCTTTATCAAACAGAATACAACTGAAGCTTCAAATTTGATTCGAAGTATGTTAACAGAAGGATAATAGAGGGTTATTTCTGAAGTATGAGCCTGAATAATAAGTCGAAATATATTGAAGACGCCAGCAAATTAACTAACAGTCAAAAAGTTGCCGTGCTAATGATTGCTCTGGGTGTAGAACAGGCTTCGCATTTGCTTAGGGAACTGCGTGATGATGAGGTAGAGAAGATCACGCTTGAAATCGCTCATATGGATAACATTAGTGGAAATGTTGTGGAAGAAGTATTGGCTGAATTTCATGAACTGATTGAGGCTAATAAATTTATTGTTGAAGGTGGTATGGATTTCGCAAGAAATGTTCTGGAACAAACGCGGGATAAGGAGCAGGTGGAGGCTCTGTTAAAACGTTTGGAAAATGTCACGGGAAATGATGCCTTCGGGATGTTCCAGGAGAATGATATAGCACAGATTGTTCAATTTATACAAAATGAAAATCCGCAAATAGCTGCCGTAATCCTGGCCCATTTAAAATTGGAAAAAGCTGCGGAAATCCTATCCCATCTCAAAGAAGACCTGCAGGTTGAAGTCGCTTACCGGCTGGCTACCATGAATACTATATCCGCAGAAGTTGTTGAAGAAATATCCGAAGTCATGCAGGAACAAATGAGCAGTTTGTATTCGGAGCGTGATAACGTAAACAGGGGGACTTCCGCTCTTGCCGATATTCTTAATGAGGCGTCAATAGCTACAGAAAGAGCTGTTATTGAGAATATAAGTAAACGTGATTCAGATCTTGCCGAAGAGATTAAAAATCAGATGTTTATGTTCGAGGATATCCTGGATCTTGATGACCGGGCACTACAACTCATTATTGCTGCTATAGATAAGGGGGATCTGGTATTGGCCTTAAAAGGAGCAGATGACGATATGATCCAAAAATTTACAAGTAATATGTCAAGCAGGGCAAGTGACATGTTCCAGGAAGATATGGAAGCGACCGGTCCCGTTCATGTTAAACAAGTGGAAGAAGCTCAACAACGTATCCTGAAGAAAATCAAAGAACTCGAAACCCAGGGACAGGTCTCGACCAGAAAAGTTAACAGCGGCGAAATGATTGAATAAGCATACAGGACATGAGTGATAAAAAGAAAATTATTGAGAAAAATAAATTAAAGGTTTCCAATCAGAACTATACACGGTTGTCGTATGAAATGGTGTTCCATGATAACAATCATACTTCAACTAATTTAACGGATGACGATCTAAAAAAAGCTATACGGGAGAATAATAAGGAATGGGAAAAAAGACTCAATGAGGAAGTAAAAACACATTCAGAGGAAAACTATAAAAAAGGTTATGAGGACGGAGTTAAAGATTCGACGGAGACCATTGAGCGGCATTTAAAACCGGTTCGTGCAGCTTTTAATGAACTAAATGAGCAATTCAGCTCATTTATGGGTGATCTGAAGCCACACATTACCTCCCTGGTTTTTGAATTAACGGAAAAAGTTCTGGATGTACCCATGAGTGATCCGGAACTCAAACACAATGTTCAAAAAGACATTAACCGAATTTTGAATGAGTTAGAAGAAGGAGTCAAAGTTAAAATACATGTGTCTGCAGATGATTATGACGCTTTCGGAGAAATGATTGGTGCTGGTAATAAGAAAAATGAGGTTTCGATAATTGTTGATGAGCAAATAAAACCGGGTGAATATAAAATTGAAACAGCATTTGAGATGATTCTGCGTGATTTCAAACAAGTACTAAAAGATATAAAAAAATCCATAACCCTGAATAACATGGAAGATCGTAATTATGATGTTGGAACACATCAGTGAAATATCAAGGAAGTTTGATGATTATGAAGTGGAGCCTAAACGATACGGGAAGGTTTCATCTATAATCGGTACCGTTATTGAAGCTACCGGATTAAGATCCTCACTGGGTGAACTCCATGTTATTCACGCATCAGATGATAGTAAAATTATGGCCGAAGTGGTGGGTATTAAGGACCGGTTTACACTGCTGATGCCTCTTGACCGTATTGATGGTTTACGAACGGGTTGTCTCGTCGAAGCTCTACCTCATTCTCTAACTATAAAAGTTGGCCATTCACTTCTGGGGCGTGTGGTTGATGCCAATGCCAACCCTATCGATAAGAAAGGGCCGATTCAAAATGTTATATCCTATTCTGTTCATAATGATCCACCGGGACCAATGGAGCGGGATAACATTGAGGAGATGCTATATACTGGCATACGTTCCATTGATGCGTTCAATAGTGTAGGCCTGGGGCAACGTCTCGGAATTTTTGCCGGATCAGGCGTAGGTAAAAGTGTGACAATGGGTATGATCGCCAAACGTTCATCAGCTGACATCAATGTCATAGCTCTTATTGGCGAGCGGGGAAGGGAAGTCAAGGAATTTATTGAGAACGTATTAGGTCCCGAAGGATTAAAAAGGTCGGTTGTAGTAGCTACAACATCAGATAAGGCGGCTATGAGTCGTGTTAAAGCGGCTTTCACAGCAACAGCTATAGCCGAATACTTCAGGGATATTGGGAATAATGTACTTTTGATCATGGACTCGGTAACACGTGTTGCCATGGCTCAGCGGGAAATTGGTCTGGCATCGGGTGAACCTCCTACAACAAAAGGTTATACACCAAGTGTGTTTACACTATTACCAAAGATATTGGAGCGTGCCGGAAAAACTCCAAAGGGAAGTATTACAGGCCTTTATACGGTTCTCGTAGATAATGATGATATGAATGAACCCATTGCAGATGCCGTACGCTCTATACTTGACGGTCATGTTGTTTTATCACGTCACCTGGCACATAAAAATCATTATCCTGCGGTGGATGTTCTGGAAAGCATTTCAAGAGTAATGCCACAGGTAACGACTCCGCAACAGAGACAACTTTCACATAAGGCGCGTGAGTTACTGGCTATTTATAAAGATGCCGAAGACCTGATCAATATAGGAGCGTATGTGGATGGTTCTAACAAGAAAATTGATGAAGCCAAAAAGAAAATAGATCATTTAAATGGTTTCCTCCGGCAAAATATGGATGAAGATGCCGGTGATTATGCTCTCTGGGAACAACTTACACAAATAGTTAATGAACCGGACAGTGAAGGGGATAAATGAAGTTCAGATTCAAATTGGAGACAGTCTTGAAAATCAGGAAGCACGAGGAGGAATTGCAAAAGCAAAAGCTCGGGGTAATCATGCAACGTAAGCAGCTGATAAATAGCCGATTACAGAAAATACAGAGTGTAATGACTGAAATGAACGATCAATATCTATCAAAATCGCAAATGGATGTCAGAAATTTGAGAGGTTATTATGCCTCGTTGCAGGATAAACAGGAGGTTATCTGGGACTTAAGACAGCAGTTAGCGGAGACTGATAAGGAAATCATAAAACAACGCAATGTCCTGCTTGAAGCAAACAGAAAAACACAGATGCTTGAGAAGTTAAAATCGAAAGCTTTATTAACATTTGTTCAGGAAATGGATCGAAAAGAACAAGTGGAATTAAATGAAATGGCTACCCAAAAATATAACCACTCGAATTGACAGGATATGAATACCAAGAAGATCATAATATATATAGTTGCTTTAATCGGAGCTTTTTTGATCTCATTAGTGGCTTCTTTCTACATTTATCCACTGGTACACCCCAATGCGGTACCAAAGAAAAGTAATCTGCCCACAATGCAATTGAGTGGTAAAGCTTCTCAGAAATCCAGTAGTGAAATTATCAAAGATCTACGTGTTAAAATTGGAGGTATGGATCATAAGATTGATTCTCTCACTACGCAGCGTAAAAAAGACAAAGCAACAATCGATTCGCTTAAAAATATAGTGGAAAGCAAAGTTAAGCTAATAGCGCAACTCCAACATGCCAGCTTAACCAAAAAAGAGAATGCAAAATTCATTGCTAAAAGCCTGTTAAATCTTGACGAAGAAAGATTATCTCCCATTGTTAACAAGTTAAATAATAAGCAATTGATGGCCCTTTACAATACGGCAAGCAATATGCAAAGACAAAAGTTACTTCAATCGTTAACACCTGACAAAGCAGCTGATATTGTCAAAAAAGTAATGTTATGAAAAATATATTAAACCAGGTTTTACAACAACTTGAATCAAATGCTGCCGGCACGTTAAATAAAATCAATAAAAATTCCGGTAGTTCTTTGAAGGGTAAAAATAATGCCGAGTGGAAAAAATTACTCATGCAATATCCTGGATTAAAAGAAGCATTGGATAAGGGCTCAATAAATGATCGGTTAGCAGAAGGTAAAAAGTTGATATCGGAAAACAGCTCGTCGAATAATAAGATGCTGCTATTCCCTTTTACTGCCAGCTTGTCTCATTTATTAGCGAAGCTTCAATCGGGTAATGATCATAAAACATCAGAAGGTCAATCCAAAGGGAAAGTTAAAACAGCTAATCAGAAAGAAGCTGCTATATCGAATAAATCATCAAATCAGGGAGCAGCTAAAGTTGTCGGGCCTTCTGAAGTTATCAAGGAAATTTCTAACGGTAAAGAAAAGAATATAAAAAAAGGTACAACGAAAAAAACAACCATAGAAAACGGCCAAAATATAACGACTGTTAATGGAAAAGATGTAAAAAGTACTACTATGGAGGTCTTAAAAGATGGGAAGGTAAAAGGACCTAAGGTGTTGCCAACTGCAGATGAAGCCGTGAAGGGTAATCAGAAAAAAAACTCTGTAATTGACAAAATATCATCTGATTCAAAAGCTAAAAATAATCAGGAAAGTTCGACCACGGTGAGCAAACCAGTGACTACGAAACATTCTGTTAAGGTTACTTCACAAACCTTGGATATCCCACAAAAGTATATTCAGACAGAATCCAGTACTCCCAAAAACAAAGATAAATTCAAGGCAATCTCGAATGAATCACATATAAAAGTAGTACCCGAGCAAAAGGGGATATCCTTAAAAGAGATGCCGGCTTCAGTCAAATTACCAGATGGAGAAGTTAAAGCAGGATCAAAAAAAACGGCGACAAAAATTCCTGAAGGTCATAAGGTTAACGATAGTTCTTCATCACAATCAAAAAAAGTGAGTTCTCAGGATCCACATGTTAATGGGAAATCTGGTGAAATACTGAAGAAGACGGGTAATGACTTACATGAGATTTCCAATAGAATCAGAAAACATATAGATCTTGGCACAAAGCAGGTTAACAAAGTAGGTAAACAGAGTAAGCCTGTTGATAAAGCAGAAATATCTAACAATAAACCCATAGACCAGGGTCAGGAAACAACAGCTTTAGCAACATCAACCAAAACAACAGAATCTCAGCAAAGTCAGAAGAACGGTTTACAAGAACTTATATCAACACATGACGGGAAAACAATAAAAACCCCTGGCAGACAGGCTGAAAATCATAATCAGCAAAATCAAAATAATGGTTCGCAATTTTCCAAAGCCATGAATTATCAGAACGCCGAATCTGTAAAACAGCAATTGCCTGCAAAGATTGTCCAGGTGATTCAAAAAGAAGTAATGGCCGGTAAGAATATGCAAATGGAACAATGGCAGCGTCATAAATTTGTGATGGATGACGGTAAGTCTTTAAACGTTGCTTTGAAACAGAATGGTGGAATACTTCATCTGCAAATTGGTTCCCAGAATGCTGATATAAGCAAGTTGCTTCAACAGCAGATGCATGAAATAAGAATGCATCTGCAAGATTATTTTAATCTGGAAATTGACCTGCAACTTCAAAATTCGGGTCAACAAGGTAAAGGTACCGGTAGAGAAAATACAGGACAATCTGGTAACTCTAACCAAAGTAACATCTCTTCCGGTGGAGAAATTGCAGGAGTATTGTCTGCAACAAGTAAACAACAAAGTGTCCGATTCCTGGGATTTAACAGGAATGAATGGACAGGATAACCAATCAATTATTGAGAGGTTGATATGAATGTATCAAATGTAAATACAACGAATAGTGTACCGGCTTCTTCTTCTGATACAGGTACGGCTGCAAATAATACACTGGGCAAGAATCAGTTTTTGCAGCTGTTAGTAGCCCAGATGAAGAATCAGGACCCTGTAAATCCATTGAAAAGTACCGAGTTCGCTACTCAGTTGGCACAATTCAACTCGGTTGAACAATTAATAAATCTCAACAGTGGATTAAAAACATTAGCTAACAGTCAGAATACCATGAGTACCGGTTTAAATAATACTCTGGCTGCTTCATTAGTCGGTAAAAATATAAAAGCACTGAGCAATTCGATTTACTCAAAAGCGGGTGAATCATCCGATGTACAATTCAGTCTTGCACAACCGGCCACAGATGTCACTGTTACCATTAGTGATGCCGCGGGAAATACAGTACGCACCGGGCATCTGAAAAATTTAGGTCAGGGTGACAATAAATGGACATGGAATGGCAAAGATGATAGCGGACATTCAGTTCCCGAAGGCACTTATAATGTACAAATAGATGCTAAAAATGGAAGTGATACTGTTAAATCTTACAGCTTTATCGATGGAAATGCTATGAAAGTTAAATATAGCGGTAAAGGTGTCGAGTTAAAGGTCGATAACCTATATGTGAACCTGGGTGATGTCCTTGAAATAGGGGCGGGTTCATCATAATTATGATATAAGTAAACATTCATGGATATAAGACATCTTACAAATAGGATAGATCCTCTTTCAACTTCTTCTGACAAGGAAAAAGTTAAAAAGCCTGTTCAACAGACTGGTGATGATTTTGCACGGATACTTGAGAAAATATCAGATCAGGGCAGCAGCATTCAGTTTTCGGGACATGCTATAAAACGATTGGAAGATCGATCCATTCAATTAAATGAAAAAGATGTGAATCGTCTACAGAATGCTGTGAATCTGGCCGATCAGAAAGGAAGCAAAGAGTCACTTATTCTGGATGGAGATCGTGCCTATGTAGTAAATATACCTAAAAGAACCGTCATAACCGCTCTGGATATGATGGAAATGCGAAACCGTGTATTTACAAATATAGACAGTACCGTTTTTACGGAAAATAAATAAGAAGTGTATAAACAAAACATAAAAAAATAACTACAATCTACGGGCTGGCCCCTTTGGGAAGCCCAATAACAGCTGACTGACAGATGCTGTTAAAAAAGGAGGTTACATATGTCATTAATGAAATCACTTGATTCTGGAATAAGCGGGTTAAGAGCTTTCCAGACACAAATGGACGTCATTGGTAATAATATTGCCAATGTCGATACAACTGGTTTTAAATCATCCAGAATAACATTTGCAGAAATGTTGAATCAACAAATTGGTGGTTCAAGTGCGGCATCAGGATCAGCACCCACATCCGGGAATCAAATTGGTTTGGGTGTTCACATTGCTGCTATTGAACGGGATTTTAATCAGGGAAGTTTGCAATCAACCGGTAAAACGACTGATTTAGCTCTTGAAGGGAAAGGTTTTTTTGTCGTTAAAGATCAAAACCAAAATCTTATGACGCGATCCGGTAATTTTTCGTTTAATAAAAACGGTTATCTGGTAGATCAGGCCGGACATCGTGTTCAAGGTTATTCGGCGGATAGCAATGGAAATATACTATCAAGCGGTACAACCAGTGATCTTAAATTGAGTTTTGATAGTGTATACAAACCCAAAGCGACACAGAATGTTAATGTTGCCGGAAACCTGGATGCCAATACGAGCACAACCCAGGTTGTTAAAAGCATAGCCGGTTTGACTACTTCAGGTGGAGCGCCGGCAACAACGAGCACGGATTTGAATCAATTAAGTCAAACAACCCAAAGTCTGGTCAATGGCGATACCATAAAATTGGATGCAACGCTGAATGACGGAACGAGTAAAACCGTTACCTATACTTATA
>DATFMH010000207.1:0-9403 GCA_035267045.1 Balneolales bacterium | reverse complement strand
AATAGTTGGACTTAAAGCCGGTAAATATAATGTTCATGTTTATTCTAATTCCAGTGCTTACAATGACACTACCTTAACCGGTGTGGATGTAAATGCCAACTCAGATACGGATTTAGGTTCTATAACATTATCAACCAAGGATACATCAAGCACTATGATGTCTTCTAATAACTAATCGACATATCCCGGAATAATCTTGCAGGATTACCCATGTTCCGTGATATGTATCGAGGGCCCGGCCGTTATGGCCGGGCTTTTTCGTAATGATAAAAAATACTTTATAAAACCAACTCTTCATTAACCTTTTCTAATCTTTAGGGGAGGATGACCGGTACGTGTGTATATCATACAAAGACCGGAATAATTACTAATACAACAGAGGCATATTATATGAATGCAATGAATAAAACCCCATTATCTAAATTTCTATTCTCTCTTATACTGACAATTTCAGTTTGTGGCCTATTCTTTCTACAGGCATGTAACAGCAGTCTGAGTGGCAGTTCAGGCGGACAAGGTAAGGTAAATGTTCACATGACCGATAGTCCGGCTGCTAATATTGAAGCTTTGACTGTTAATATTGTACGTATCGAGGCTCATAAAAACGGTGCTGATTCTACCAGTGGCTGGCAGGTAATCAGCGATTCCTCCGAAACAGTGAATATTCTTAATCTGACAAATGGTAAAACCCGGTTAATCGGCAGCCAAAATCTCGATGCCGGTTCCTACAGCCAGATTCGCTTGGTTCTCGGCAGCAATAATACTATTACCGTTGCCGGACAAACTTTCCCAATTACAATCCCAAGCGGTGCTCAAACGGGTATTAAGATAAACGCCAATATTGATGTCAAAGCTCATGAAAACTTCAACCTGTTGCTTGACTTCAATGCGGCACAATCTGTTCATATGACAGGAATGGGAAATGGCCGCTATATGTTAAAACCGGTAATACATGCTGTCAACGTACAAATGGATGGAAATATAAAAGGAACAGTACAACCGGCTTCGGCTAAAGCTGTTTTATATGCAGTGATGGGACAAGATACTACAAGTTCTTATGCTGATACCACAAATGGCAATTTCAAAATTGTTGGATTGGCCCCGGGAACATATAACCTTACCGTTCACTCCCGTAATTCAAATTATGCCGATTCAACATTAACGAATTTAGCCGTTAACTCCGGTGATACACTTAATGTTGGTACCGTCGCATTAAAATGAAATAATTATTACAGACAGTATGGGTAAAGGGGTACTCAAGTCTTAGACTTGTATAAAGGTCCGGTGTAATTCACCGGGCCTTTTTTTATTTACTGAAAGTTTAACAATTAAATAATCTCATTTACAATTTTTAAGTATGCACAATTCTCACTTATGTCTTATATTCCCGTTGTGAATAATTTACTCATCATATCATACTTGAAAGATATGGACACGGTGATGAATCATCATCACTACCACCATCATTATACCCACCATCATTTTCATCATCCGGTACGATAATTTAACTTCTTACTCTTATCCCGCGCTACCGGTTGAAACTTTCAAGTTCTCATTCTTATTACAAATTTTATTTTAATTAGTCACCCAAAACATTATTTATCGTGGAATCAAGTTCATCTTTACGCATTGCAATACAAAAAAACGGCAGACTCACAGAAAAATCCATCGATTTACTCGAAAATATAGGCCTGCGATTCGATGAATATAAAAATCGCCTCATGGTCAGGTGCCGTAATTTCGATGTGGAATTATTACTCATTCGTGACGACGACATCCCCGAATATGTTCAGGATGGCGTTTGCGATCTCGGTTTAGTGGGAGCCAACGTGACAGCAGAAAAACAAGCCGATGTTACCGTTTTGCGAGACCTTGACTTCGGGTATTGCCGCCTGTCGCTTGCTGCTCCTAAAAACGGAGATATTAAAGAAGTAACGGATTTTGAGAGTACCCGTGTGGCTACCAGTTACCCCGTATTGACTCAGAAATATTTTCAGGAACAAGGTATAACAGCCAGGACAGTAGAAATATCAGGCGCGGTTGAAATCACCCCTACTCTGGATGTGGCCGATGCTATCTGTGATATCGTATCTTCCGGAAGTACATTACGGGCCAATGGGTTGAAAGAAATTCAACCCATTTTTCAATCACAGACGCAAATGATTAAGACGAATAAGGAACTACCTCAGGAAAAACTTGAACTGATCGAAAAGTTTCTGATTCGTATCGAAGGGAGTCAGACAGCAGAAAAAAGCCGTTATATTATGATGAATGCACCTGAAGACTCTGTAGAGGAAATCATTCGCATCATTCCCTCTCTGAAAAGTCCGACAGTACTGCCTCTCGCCGAAAAAAATATGGTAGCTATACATTCGGTTATACCTATTAAGAAATTCTGGGATGTGATGGAGCAGTTGAAAGAAACCGGTGCAACAGGAATTGTTATTTTACCTATCGAAAACATGATATTTTAAATATTGGCAATGAGCATAATGAAAACTTATCAGTATTCAGTATTAACGGAAAAAGATATCCGGAAACTTTGCCAGCGGCCACGTATTGATTTTACATCCATATTCGGTCAGGTAGAACCCATTCTCGAAAATATTCGAAAGAATGGTGACCGGGGATTAATAGAACTCACCGAAAAGTTCGATGGAGTACGTTTAAATAAAATATCCGAATCCGTACCTGCGAATATTGAGATTAGTGATTCTGTAAAAGAGGCCTTCAAAATCGCATATCAAAATATTTACAACTTTCATCTGGCACAATTACCTAATGACCTTGTTGTTGAGACCATGAATGGCGTGGTTTGCAAGCGACTGGCACGTCCAATAGAACGGGTCGGATTATATGTGCCCGGTGGCTCAGCTATTTTACCATCAACGGCTCTGATGCTTGGTATACCCGCCAAGATTGCCGGATGTAAGGAGATAGTCCTTGCGTCTCCTCCTCGAAAAGATGGTACATTGGCACCCGAAGTGCTATATGCCGCCAAACTTATTGGTGCAACCTGCATCGTTAAAGCCGGCGGAGCGCAGGCAATCGCCGCCATGGCTTACGGTACCGAAAGTATCCCGAAAGTGGATAAAATACTCGGACCCGGTAATCAATATGTAACAGCTGCCAAGATGATGCTGCAAAATAGTGAAGCCAATATCAGTATTGATATGCCCGCCGGGCCATCGGAAGTATTGGTTATTGCCGATGAACAGGCTGATGCCTCATTCGTTGCAGCCGATTTACTTTCCCAGGCCGAGCATGGGCCTGACAGCCAGGTGGTATTGGCGTCGGTGAATGGTTTTGATCTTGATGCACTTAAAAAAGAGCTGGCTAAACAAATAGGAGAACTGCCTCGAGCTTCAATAGTAAAAAAATCGTTGAGTAAAAGCTTTATTGTTGCATGCCACTCTGTCGATGAGGCTGTCCAATTTTCTAACTCATACGCACCGGAGCATTTAATCATTAATGTTGAAAATGCTGCAAGCTATACGGATAAAATAAGCAATGCCGGTTCCGTATTTCTCGGGCCATGGTCGCCTGAAAGTGTTGGCGATTATGCTTCAGGCACTAATCACACGTTACCGACATATGGGTATGCGAGAATCTTTAGTGGTGTATCACTCGACTCATTCCTGAAATATGTGACATTCCAGGAATTAAACGAAGAAGGCCTTCAGGCGATCGCTTCGTCAGTAATGACTCTTGCTGAAATCGAACAGCTGCAGGCTCATAAAATGGCTGTCAAAATACGAGTCGATAATATTAATGATAATAATTAGTTGCGAACCGGAATCATGAACATGGAGAATAATACAAGCCGTGAATCGAATTCATTTGATCTGAATAAACTTGTACGGCCGAACATATTGAATTTGTCGCCCTATCACTGTGCAAGAGATGACTATGAATCGGGTACCCTTCTCGATGCCAACGAAAATGCTTTGGGCTCAACTGTTGATAACGGAGATGAACTTAATCGCTATCCTTCACCCCGGCAGGAAAAACTTCGAACGCTCATTGCCGGTTTTCGTAATGTTGATTTGGATAATGTATTTGTCGGAGTCGGCAGTGATGAAGCTATTGATTTATTGATACGGATATTTTGCAGGCCGGGACAGGATTCCATAGTTATCACACCCCCAACGTATGGTATGTATAAAGTAGCGGCAGATATTAATGATATTCATGTCCTTTCGGTGCCTCTCACTCAATCCTTTCAGCTTGAACCTGACAAGATATTGGATGCGGTTACAAAAAATACTAAGATTGTTTTTCTGTGTTCACCGAATAACCCAACCGGTAATAATCTTTCCAAAACCGATATTATCAAATTACTAACCCAATTTAACGGTATCATTGTTGTTGATGAAGCATATATTGATTTCAGCAATGAACAAAGTCTTGCAGGTGAAATTGACCAATATCCTAACCTGGTCATTTTACAGACACTCTCAAAGTCATTCGGTCTTGCGGGGATCCGGTTAGGTATGGCTATTGCATCAGAGTCCATTATTAAGCTAATGATGAAAATCAAAGCTCCTTATAATATCAACCGGCTCACTTCGGAATCGGCTATAGAAGCTTTGCAGAATGTTTCGAAGATGAAACAAATGATTAATACCATTATTAAAGAACGGGGAAGGGTTTCGAGAGAACTCAAACAAATAGAAACAGTCAGAGTGATTCATCCTTCGGAGACCAACTTCCTACTTTTTGAGATTGATCACGCTTATGAAATTTACAGGGAGCTGGCCATAAACGGGATCATCGTTCGTTTTAGAGGTGGACAAATTCATTGCGATAATTGTATCCGGTTAACCATCGGTACTCGTGTAGAAAATGATCGTTTCCTGTCAAAACTGAGAGAGCTTACATCATGAAATTGAAAATCGAACCCTCAGCATTATTATCTGAGGATGACAGCTATCCATTCCCTAAAGGAACGTTATACGGAATGAAAAGACTGCAGGAATCAGGAATGGAACTATATTGTGACGATATATCATTAACCGATCAGCAAAAAAAATTACTTGAGCAGGAAAAAATAACCGTTTCTCTTTCGCCAGATGATAATCCCGGGCTTATCATAACCTCTAAAGATTCGGCCCTATCAGCCCTGGATACTCACAAAAAACTGCTTTATAAGGCTGATAACTGGATTGAATTATCACAAAACATCCTGTTCCCACATAGGACAGCATCCGTCAAACGGAAAACCGGTGAAACCGATATTTCGATATCGTTGAATTTAGACGGCAGCGGTAAATCGGATATTAGTACCGGCCTTGGATTCTTTGACCATATGCTCGATCAGATTGCAAAACACGGTCTCATTGATTTACAATTGACCTGCCGGGGCGATCTTGATGTGGATGAACACCATACGATTGAGGATGTTGCAATAACCCTTGGGCAAGCCATCGATAAAGCTCTCGAAAATAAAACCGGGATTGAACGGTATGGTTTCGTTTTACCTATGGATGAGACCCGGGCTACCGTAGCACTTGATTTGTCAGGCCGACCTTTTTTGAAATTCTCGGGTTCATTCAAAAGAGAATATGTGGGTGATTTCCCAACTGAGATGGTGGAACATTTCTTCTATTCTCTTGCCATGAATCTGAAAGCCACCTTGCATATTGACGTTCAGGGTGATAACGATCATCATAAAATTGAAGCCTGTTTCAAAGGCTTGGCGCGCTCACTCCGGCAATGCCTGTTACGCCTGGAACGAACACAATCCATAATGCCGAGTTCTAAAGGGACACTCTGATTATGATATAGGTACGACATTTGATTTATTTTATTCCATTAATGGCATCTATGGTAAAAGAGTAACGATATCATAAATCGAATGTTTATCTAGTGAAGATTGTTAGAAGTTTGAAAGTTTTTATTAAATCTTTTAAAGAAAAGTTTTTTTACTATTACATATTAGTAACCCGGACAGTGCAATAGAACGTCATTAATTAACGGAAACAATTTTGGCTGACAAATCAAGGCATCATTTAATATTTGATTCGATCGTTATTGGTATTGTTGGAGCTCTTGGAGCGCAATTACTTATCATCTCTCTTCGTTTTTCCAAGATATTTTTTCTACAATTCATTGCCGGTTATCAGGAACCCGGTTTGCCAAGTGAAGGCGGGACAATCCACCAGTTTATAGGTCCGCACGGATTATGGTTAATACCTGTTGTCACAACCCTGGGAGGCTTAATATCGGGCCTGTTAGTATATTATTTCGCGCCCGAAGCAGAAGGCCATGCTACTGACACGGCTATCCGCTCATTTCATCAATTCGGTGGGGCTATTCGAACCCGAATGCCATTTCTAAAAACAATCACGGCCGTCATCACTATTGGTTCGGGAGGGTCAGCCGGACGTGAAGGCCCAAGTGCTTTTTTTGCTGCCGGTATCGGCTCTATCTATGCAAATCTGATGAACCGATCGAAGGAAGAACGCCGAATGCTGGTATTGGTTGGTATAAGTGCCGGTTTATCAGCTATTTTTCGGTCTCCTATCGGTTCAGCTATTTTTGCCATTGAGATTCTTTACACCAGTATGGAATTTGAGGCGGAAGCGCTGATATATACCATGCTGGCAGCTATCGTAGCCTATACGTTGAATGGCGTTTTTGTCGGTTGGGAACCCCTTTTTAGTGTACCATCCAACTTGCAAGTTACAAACATTGAAGACTATGCCTCGTATATCATCCTGGGATTAGGTTGCGGGCTCATCGCTACTGTCTTCCCTACACTCTTTTACTTCATAAGAGATATATTCAAAAAAATACACATACCTAATCACATTAAACCGGCGATTGGTGGACTGGGAGTCGGTATCATCGCTCTCTGGTTTCCACAAATATTAAGTGGCGGTTACGGATGGATTCAACAGGCCATATATGGTGAGTTGGGAATTCCGTTACTCATAGCCCTTATATTTTTGAATATGCTGGCCCTCTCTTTAACGATTTCATCCGGTGGTTCCGGTGGTTTATTTGTACCGACTTTATACGTCGGGGCTATGTTAGGTGCATTATTTGCCCAGTTATTTCATCAACCATCTGCCGCTTTTGTTGTCGTAGGAATGGCAGCCTTGTTCGCCGGATCGGCGCGGGTACCTATTGCGGCTATGCTTATGGTAACAGAGATGACCGGCGGTTATCAGATGTTGGTTCCCGCGGCCCTGGCCGTTATGGTGAGTTATTTGATTCAATCGAAATTAACCTCAAATTTGAAATACAAAAGCCTTTACGAAGCACAGGTCCCCCATCGATCCGACTCACCGGCCAATCACGAAGAACATTTGCGTATCGCGCTGAATCTTTTGGCTGACAGGGACATAAATATCCCCAACTATATTGGGCACCTGGATCTGCTTACCCTTATTAAATCGGGTATACCCATCGATTTACCCGGTAAAAAGAAATTTTTTGTAACTAAGTTGGTTTCAGACAACCCGCTTATCGGACATTCTGTCGAATCGAATCCGTTAAGTGATTCAAATACCGAACTGGAAATTATAGCTGTGATGCGCGACGGAGATGTCATGTTTCCCAAACCGGATATTGAATTGCAGGAAAATGACCATTTATTATTAATTTCAACAGAAGAACACTGGAATGAAATCAAAGATGAATTAACATTACCCGAAGAATCAGCACCTGTTATAAATTCCTGAATCCTTTAACCTTATACATTGAAACACTCATATGATTGCCATTATAGATTACAAAGCCGGGAACCTGGCCTCCGTCGCTAATGCGTTTCGACGTTTAGATACTGATTTTATCATAACCAACAAGATTACGGATCTTGAACGATCGGATGGAATTATCTTTCCCGGAGTAGGACATGCCTATGCGGCTATGAGCGCTGTAAAGGAGGTTCAGTTGGACGGCTGGCTGAAACAAACAAAAAAGCCATTATTAGGTATTTGCCTCGGCATGCAATTATTCTTTGAAGGATCGGAAGAAGGTGATACGGAGACGCTTGGAATAATTCCCGGGTATCTGAAAAAATTTGATTCTTCTAAAGGTAAAGTCCCGCACATGGGCTGGAATACATTTGACGCCTTTGAAGGTGATCATCCGTTATTGAAAGGGTTGAGTAAAGAATCTTATTTCTATTACGTACACAGTTATTACGCGCCGGTAAATGAAGCAACCATTGCCACCTGTAATTATATCAACCCATTTGCATCGGTAGTGGTGAAAGATAATTTCTACGGGGTGCAATTTCACCCTGAAAAATCAGGAGATGCGGGTGAGATATTGTTGAAGAATTTTTTGTCACTGGTTCATGCCTCAGGTGTGAAAGTGTAATTTATTAGCCACAAAGATCGATACGCTTCGCTTAAGATAAGATGTAAGTATAAAGTGAAAAGAGAGATATTCACTTACAACAAACAATTAACCATCCTGTCATTTCGAAGCTTGTCGGGGAATTCTATCAAAGCCAGGAAACCTTATATCATTTATTTTATGGTTGATTGCTTGTTTTTATTGTCTGAATTGCAGATTTCCACAGATCAATGGATTAACTCAGATGTGAATTGACATGGTTAGAACAATTTGCAAATAATCACCTAATATGTCATTCCGACTTTAGTGGAGGAATCTATCAACGCCAGGAAACTTTATATCATTTATAGCCAATGAAGGCTAAGAGCCTTTATAGATCCCTCCATTTCGTCGGGATGACAGCTGTGTGCCAGATATTAGGTTAATAGCCCCAATTCACGAGATCCAGGATCGGTGTCCGGGATGACGATATTTTTTTTGTTGGTTATTTGATTGTTGATTGTTGGTTGTTGATTGTTGGTTGTTGGTGGGCTATGGTCTTTTTTAAAAATATCTGCTTTTATCTGCGAAAATCTGTGGCTAAAAATTTTTGCCTGAAATAATATTATGAATTTGTGTGGACATACCATGGCATGTCCTACAGCCCATACAGCCTAAAAATTCTGAATTCAAAGGCACTTTACCACCAAACGCATGGTATCTATTGACATTTCTATAGCCATGTTTTACATTGACTGAACAGTCAGTCATAAATAATTAAAATACATGAGTAATCAAAAAACCATATCACGAGATGAATCTGCTGAAACGATCCGTCACAGTTTCAGCAAGGTGGCGTGGTTTTATGATTTCTGGGGAAAACTGACCGAGTCGAAGGCCCAGGATAAGGTTTGGGAATACGCGGATATCCGGAACGGTGATACCGTATTGGAAGTCGCAGTCGGCACAGGACTGTTGTTCAAAAAAATCGTCGAAATTAATAAAGAAGGATATTCGACGGGAGTGGATTTATCACCCGATATGATCGCACAGGCGAGAAAAAGTTTACAAGGTAATTCGGATAACGATAACTACACGTTAAAAATCGAATCAG
>DATFMH010000206.1:0-3349 GCA_035267045.1 Balneolales bacterium | reverse complement strand
TGGACCGGCATAAACTTAAACCCAAACCATTGGATATAGAAACAGGTACCGATACTACAAGCAGTTTTGGGTATACAAAGTTTAAAAATTGAGTACCTTATTTAATCTGAGTTCAATATTATAAGTATGCAGTTAGGATTTCGACAGTTGACCGTGGACATTAATGGAATTTATGAATATTCAATGTTGAGTGTTGAATTAAATGTGAATAAAAGTTTAAGTACTGTAAAACTCTAAGTTTTTAAATACTTACTTCTTCCAACGGCATAAGTTTAATTGCATCTCTTGTTTCATAATTTTCTTATGTCGAATTCTCATTAATTTAAATATTTAATCCAGGATATAGGCTTAATGAATATTACAATTCGGGATGTGGATCTAAATGATGCATTTTGGATCACTGGACTATCCGACCAGTTAGGTTATGAATCGAAGAATGATAAAATAGTCAATCGTTTGAGGGATATTACGGCAAACAAGGATCAAGGTATATTTGTTGTTGAATATAATAATAAGGTGATCGGGTGGATTCATGCATTTTATGCCTTACGGGTCGAATCTGACCCCTTTGTTGAAATTGGTGGGATGGTTGTTGATGAACAATACCGAAGACATGGTATAGGAACGGCTCTCACAGAAAAAGTAATTGGGTGGGCAAAAAAAAGAAAAGTTCGTAAAATCAGGGTCCGGTGCAATACAACCAGATCAGAAACACATTGGTTCTATGAAAGATTAGGTTATACAGAAACAAAAGAGCAGAAGATATTTGATAATAAGTTAATGTAAAAAAAGTGAATAGTGATATTTATATACTTAAAAGCCAATATGAATGGGTGAAACAATCCAGAAAGATACTTTTTAAGTATTGTTCAACCATCATTGATACCGATTTACTAAAAGAAAACAGCACGTTTAGCAGAGGCAGTATTAGAAATTTATTGGTGCATATTGCTAATACATATGAGTTCTGGATAGGCAATCGTTATTTAAATAAAGAAATTTCATTCACTAAATATGAATCAATAGTAACAATTAATGATGTAAAATCACTTTTTAGTGAAGTGGATGCATTGGTGGCGGAATTCCTTAATGACATGGTAAAACATGACAGGAATGAAATAGAAATTGAGTACAAGGGAGAGAAAATGTTGGTTGAACCTTTCAAATTATTCACGCATGTAATTACCCATGAATTTCATCACAAAGGACAAATTTTATCATTCAGCCGGCATTTGGGATATACGCCGGTAGACACCGATATCATGAGATGATGGTAAAGTTTAAATCAATTTTATCTATACACCCAATTCAGTAGCTGCCATATTGGTTCCCTCAACTCTTGCTTTAATCTTAGCGAAGGCGATATCCCTGGCTGTTGCAATGTCATCACTAAACGGTGAAAAACCACAATCATCCGTTGTTCCTAACTGATCGGTCGGAATATATTTAGCAGCCGTCATAACACGCTCACATACGATATCAGCTGATTCAACTTCTTCATTGATGACATCAATGACTCCCACATAGATACGTTGATCCGGTTTCATATGCTCAGAAACAACCTGTAAAACTTCCTCCGGTTTTTTTTCATTGGATAACTGCATATACACATTACCGACATCAAGAGTCAATAATAGCGGTATTAACTCGCTATAGGGTACATCAGCACTGTGTGTTGAATCGTGGTCTCCACCAGGACAGGTATGGACACCGATTCGTTGTCGTTCTTCGGATGAAAAGTGCGATAAGACCCGATTATTGATATCAATGAATTGCTGCAATAATCCCTTGGACGGATCAAGTTTCACAGCCAACCGGCCTTCTGTAAAGTCCATCTGTACCTTATGGGCTCCGTTGTCAAAACAACTGCGAATATCAGCTACAGACTGCATTACCAAATCATCCAGGAATTGTTCCCGTGAATAACCGGCTATACCATCATTAGGATAAAGCAGGGACATGGCTGATGCTGAAATTACGGCTTGTTTCAAAGGTTTTGTAGCAAAAGTGCGGGCACGTTTTAAATAGGATCCAGCGTAAGTACTGTATGTGAAAGGACCGTTTGTAAGACAGGGGAGTTGTCGCGTGTGTCCGTCTTCGAAAGAGATGACTACCCCATTCGGTGATAAATTTTCCAGGTTGGCTAATGGGTAGGTAGCGAAACTTGGTTTAACTTGCTCTCCATCTGTTATAATCGGAGATCCGGTTGCCTCGAACAAACTGATCGTTTCTTGAACGGCATCATTAAATAATATGTCCATTTCTTCAGCCGATATCCTTCCATAGGAAAAATCGCTCATTGCTTCTCGTAGTACCTCATGCCGGGGAATACTTCCAATAGGTTCAGTAGGTATAGGCATCCTTTATCTCCATAAAATAAGACGGTTACACCGCCGGTTTTTAATTTATCGTTGCTATAAAAACATATATATGTATATATAAAATATACAGTTTAGGTTAATTAGCAAACTAAACCTATCCACATGCGGCACGTAATTTGAGTAACTGCTATATATTGGATTGAATTAAGTAAGATTAAAAACGGGTCTATATAGGGCCAATAATGTGATTACGAGAATCAGTGTGTACGATAACCGATACATCGTTAGTTTAGGTTTCGATAATTGGGGTATTGATGGGAAAATTGAGTATTTCCCAACTATATTGAAAACAATTACATTAGTTGTGTCAATGGTAAAATGCAATATAACCGCCACCCAAATCGATCCGCTTACCAAATAGACATATGAAAGTATCGCTCCGCCGATTAACCAACTCGCGGGTTGATAGATATCCGCACGATTGGTGAACAAATGAATGGCAGTGAATATAACAGTACTGACTATAATGATAACTCTCGGACCATTCGAAAGCAGATTTAGTGTGATATAACCGCGGTAAAGTACTTATTCCTGCAGGGCCACGAATAAGAGTGTCAATAACACTCCTGATAAATCCACCAAATCAGAACGATTCTTAAATTGTTTATGAAAGAGAGAAATAAATCGTTCATTAAAACCGGTAATCAAAACAAAAGCAGAAGCCAGACCAAAAATTATTAAAGCACCTAAAAATGTGAAAATTACATCATTACCGGTGAAAGTAATTTCAAGGTCAGAAATCAATCGGCCGTCCATAAAAATTAATAAGAGGAGCGTAATTATAAGCACACAGCAGTTAGTAATGGCACCTACTATGAGAATCATCCGTGATGAACGTACCTTTATTTCTTTCAGTTTTCCACCTGATTTTTAAACAAATTTGGAAGCGGCAAGTACAAAAAAGATGTAAACAAAAACAGCAATAGCTATATGTATCCATGGGCGTAAAATGGTCATAGGATATGAAT
>DATFMH010000205.1:0-7990 GCA_035267045.1 Balneolales bacterium | reverse complement strand
TAGAATTTGATGGTGACGGATCATTCATCGATACGTTAGAGGATGTCAGAATAAACAACCGGTCCACAAATTTTGCAGAGATTCGATTATTAAATGGGACTGACGAACAAAATATTCTCAAAGAAGCTATTAAAAACGTTAGTTTGAGAAAATTTGAATTTGTTCAGCCTTCATTACAGGAAATATTTATTTCTACTGTGGGAGAAGACAATATTAAAAACAATAAATTGGGATAGGGGTAATGAATTTTCATAAACTGTTTCTGATTATCAAACGCGAATATATTACTCGTTTAAAAAGTAAAACTTTTATTATTTCTACTATTATAGCGCCGATATTCATCCTGGCAATGTTTCTCGTACCCATTTTAATGAGTAATTGGGATACCGGCTCAACACAACAAATAGTTATCGTTGACAAATCGGGTAATGTCGCGAAGCATTTGACAAAAATAAACCCACAACGATATATAAATGAGCATTTTGCCAATGTTGATACCCTTCGTAAAGAAGTCATTAAGGGCCAGATAAGTGGTTTTATCGTTATAACTCCGCAAGTACTGAACGGAACAGCCCAGCCGGAATTAGTATACTCCGGAAATGGTGGTATTGCTTTAACGCAAAGTATAAATAACGATATAGAATCGGCAATCCATGATGCATTATTGTCTCAGGCCAATATTACACAGAACATCAAAAATATTATGGAACGGTCGGTAACACTGCAAACAAAGAAACTCACTAAAAATGGTGAGGAAAAGCAGAATACCGATATGTTGTTTGTTGTTGGTTATATCATGGCCATTGGTATTTATATGGCTATGTTTATCTACGGATCCTTAATAATGCGTGGTGTCATCGAAGAGAAAACAAGCAGAATAATCGAAATCATGGCCTCCTCCGCTCAACCATTTGAATTATTATTAGGTAAAGTTCTGGGCGTTGGCGCACTGGGAGCCACACAATTTTTGATTTGGGTAGTTACAATCAGTGGTATAACGTCTTTCGGGGCACCGTTGATTTATTCATTCATGGGACATACCGAAACAGCGGCTACTGTAGCACAGGCAACACAGTCGCCCCAAATGGCCATGCAAATGCCAACCATCAGTGCCAGTTTGTGGATATTTTTCATCATATTTTTTGTATTCGGGTATTTGATGTATAGTGCATTATTCGCAGCCGTCGGATCTGCTGCTGATTCGGAAACAGATGTTCAGCAACTCACTTTCCCAATTACTATTCCGATCATCTTACCTATCATGTTCTTAACTAACGTTACGGCAAATCCCGGTTCGACCTTTGCTGTTATTACTTCGATGATACCGTTATTTTCACCCATCCTGATGATTGCACGAATGGCCGTTTCAAGTGTACCTCTGTGGCAATCAATCGGTTCGGTTGTTTTAATGAGCCTTACATTTGTCGGATTGATGTGGGTTAGTTCAAGGGTATACCGGGTAGGAATATTGATGTATGGTAAAAAACCATCCTTCAAAGAAATTGCCAAGTGGATCCGATACAATTAGGTAATACCAGTGATCGGTGTTTCTTTGCGTTACCGTGCCCCATATTTGAGGTGGATAAGCTATAAGCTGTCAGCTTCCTGCTCATCCCAGGAATACGTTATATGATCTCAATTCAAACAGATAGGGCTCGATAAGGCTATTTCAATATCGGGATTCCCTGTTTGTTCGGTAACACGGTTGCGTATCGTTTTGCCGGTGTCCTCATGAAGTAAATAACAGGTCAATCCATGATGACTGTGCCCTGTTTTGATTAGCTTACCTATTAATTTACCGAAATCCTTGTACTCAGCAGGATTCACCAAAACTTTTACCCATGCATCAACAATTATTTCACGTTCTGCATTTGCGGGCATTTTTACTATTAAATTCATATGGGTATGTATCGAGATTTCAAATTCCGCCTGATATTAATTATGTCCCTTATTAGAAGAAATCTCTTGCCTGATTGTTAATATCTCGTCATGAACACGCAGATCTTCCTCTTCGGGGAGCTGCTCTTTGATCAGTTTAACCACCTGTGGCTTTTTTAACCGCTTATATAAGCTCCATCCGATATAACGGATGCGGGGATCATTGTCCTGAATAAGAGTGCCTAATCTCTTATACCAATTTTGTGCGTTATGATCAAATTTTTTTACGAAATTCAATGATTTTTTTCTCAATTCATAGGGATACCCGGCTTTTAAAAATTTATTCGCCAGCGTATCCACATAGGTGGTATCCCCGTTTTCTATCAAGGCATTTAACACTGTCATTGTATAAGTGTGTGTAGTATCACCCGACATGAATTGTTTGGCAAAGCTTCTGAATTCAGAACCGTTGTTGATTTTTTGCATCGTCATGATGGCAGCCTTTTTCAGCTCTGGTGACACATCACTTCGGTGTATTATTCCTCTCACGGCCATCGTTGCCGAATCATCTCCGGGGTAATTGGCAAGAGCCTGTATTACGGCTTTTTTAACATTCTCATTATTACTGTCCAATTGTTTCAAAAATAATTGATCTGTCCCGGTTGCACCACTTGTTATCTCTGCTAATGAACGAATGACTGCCACTTTAACATCAGGGGAAGGATCTTTATGTAAAACATCTACCAACGCTAATTGCAAATCAGGATCACCTTTAAAAGTACCCAAAGCTTGTGCCGCCTGTTCCCGTTCCGCAACCGTAGATCCTTTCCGAAGTTGATAAAACCAAAATGACAGGGGTTTCTTTTCTTCAATTTTAACAGGTATTGTATCCGGAACCTGCACGGCTACATTTAAAAGTCCACTTTTCACCTGCTCGTTCAGGGTATCACCCATACCTGAAAAAGTGAGGTTACCTCTTACCAATCCCTGATTTTCGGTTTTTACAAACGGAAGAGTTATCAGCTCCTTACTTTTCCCGATTTCGGGTTTCACTATAATCCGTACACTGCGTTTCGTTTCGTTATAATCATAAGAGAGTTGATATGTTGTTTTTTGCTGCTTTTTTATTTCGGGAAGTTGAGGGATCATAAACCATTGGCCTGTTTTTTTATACCAATACCGCGCATAATCATCCCAATTCATAACACCACCTTGATGAGCAATTAAATACGGTGTCGTTTCTTTTAACGTCTCGCTAAAATCCGAATCGTCCGTTACCTTAAAATAACTCTGCCAACGTTTCCACTGTTTATCATTATAAACATCATACAACGTTTGCGGTGCTTCAGGTGAATCTTCATTATTCCAGCCTTTTTGTATCTTATGTTGCAAATTCCATTGCAACCAGGCCTGGAACATTAACTGTGGCTGTGCCGCGCCGTATTGTTCACTCCGTTGAAATACCCCAAACCATTGGGCATAAATGGCCTTTTGCAGTTGGTTTGTCAAATCACCACTATTTGTAAATAGATAACAATAAGAAGCGGCATAGTTTCTTTTTTCCCAGTGATTATCAGGCAGTACAACAATATTTAATTCTGAATACGGATATTCTACTCCAAGATAATTTTGAACCTGTTGCAATGTTTTATAAGCCGTCTGCAACAATTTCTGTCGCTCCTGCTCACTGAGAAGGCCCTTTTGATTATATATTCGAAGTGTCTTTACTCCGAACATCGTCTCAGAATGATGAAATTTACCGACGGAAAAACTGATATTCGTGACAGGAATAGGTTTTACTGTTTGCCAGCTAACTTCCTTCCATCCGCTCTTAATCATTTTCTCGCCCATCAGTTTCCCATTAGCGACGGCATCCATACCCGAAGGTATAATTAAATGTAACTGGGTTTTAACGGTAATCCGCGGATGGTCAAAGACAGGGAAAATATGGGCTACTGTTTTTGGCAATAGAGAGGTCCAGTAGGTTCCATCACTATTGGCATGCCATCCAAAACGTGGTTGCGCTTCGTATATAATTTTAATTTTGAAATTGGTACCTGCCGGATAAGCTTTCGGTAAGTTAATTTCCAACGAATCGTTCCGAAGATCATAATCCACCTGTTTTCCATCAACCGTAACCGATCTGATATCCGTACGATAAGCCTTCATTAAAACTTTTTTTGAATGACTTAAATAGGGAGCCAACGTATAATCAGCTTCCCCTTTTATAAGATTCTGATTCATTTCGAGATTTAACTTCAGATCAAGATTCTTATACTGAAAAGGAATTTCAGGATGAGAAGCATAATCCCTGTTCTGTGAATAGGCTGTTAAAGGTAAGCTAAATACTATTAGCGCTAACAGAACATAACATGTTTTTATTGGGTTAAACACTCTTGACATATTGCGATAAATGTTGGATTTCATATTGACTGACCTAAATAATAATAAAGTTCCTTTAAAATATTATACGCATCAACTATTTAAGATAGTTTGTATCTGTGGGAACAAAAATTTATTACATGAATAACCATTTCCGCTCTCTATGGTCGCTCTGCCTTTCACATCTGTGAACGAGCCCCCGGCCTCCTGAATAACAGGTAATAATGGAGCTGCATCCCAAATATTAAGTAGTGGATCAAACATGATATCAGCCCTTCCCGTAGCAACTAACATATGTCCGTACGCGTCTCCCCAGCTTCGATGTATATTCACACTTTGCATTAGCTTTCGATATGGTTTTTCATACCCATTATCAAATACATCATTGATATCTGTTGTCAAAAGCGTTGCTTTAGCCAAACTTCTGCACTCTCTAACATGGCATTCGGTATCATTGAATCGTGTCCCTAATCCAATGGCTGCATCACACATTTCATCCAGTACCGGTGCGTAAATTACACCTGCTACCGGTTTCCCTTTTACTAATATACCAATGAGCGTTGTATAAAGCGGAACCCCATGTATAAACGAAAGTGTACCATCTATAGGATCAATAATCCATTGAATATCGCTCTCAGAATTTATACGACCATGCTCTTCCCCTAATATGCCATGATCCGGAAATTTTTCCATAATCATTTCCCTCATGATCGATTCCGTTTCCTTATCGGCTCTTGTTACGGGTGAATGATCTTCCTTATATTCTATGTTTAACGATGATTTAAAATACTTTAAAGTATGCCGGCCGCCCTTCATCGCCACTTTTTTTGACCACTCTAATAAATTTTCTTTTAAAAAATCCATGTGTGTTTGTTTATTTGTGCCTGTATATTCAGGTCTAAATAGTTTTTAGATTTTAATCATAAATGTTTACGTACGCTAATAGTATCTAATGCAACAAAATTAACGAAAATAATGACCGATTCTCAGATATTTAATATAATTTCCGAAGAATTAACGCTTAAGCCGACTCAAATAAAGATCGTGGCTAAATTTCTTGACGAAGGTGCCACAGTTCCTTTCTTAGCCCGTTATCGACAAGAAGCAACGGGCGGCCTTGATGAAGAACAGATCAGGGCCGTACGGGATGCACTCGACTTCAGGCGAACACTCGAAGACAGGCGTGAATTCATCCTTAAAACGATTACCGATCAGGATAAACTTTCCCCGGAACTCGAGAAAGACATCAAAGAAGCTTCGGAATTGAAAACCCTCGAAGATTTATATCTGCCCTATAAACCGAAACGTAAAACCCGGGCATCCGTTGCCCGTGAAAAAGGCCTGGAACCGCTCGCTCAATTAATGTGGGACCAGGAGATATACGACGGTGATCCTCTATCATATGCGATAGAGTATATTGATGAAGATAAGGGAGTGGGAAATACGGAAGATGCATTCCAGGGTGCGAAAGACATTGTTGCCGAATGGATAAATGAGAATATTGAAGTACGTGATCGTTTACGTAATGACTTCCGTAAATATGGATTGATCACATCCAAGAAGAGTATGAGTGTGGAAGATCGTACCGTTTACGAAAGTTATTACGATTTTAAGTGTCCCGTTAAATATCTCAAACCCTATCAGATTTTGGCGTTAAATCGTGGTGAACGAGAGGGAGTTTTGATGGTGAACCTGGAGATTGATGAAGAAAAAACTATCGACAATATCGACTGGATCGTTATGAAAGAAGCGGATACGATCTTTACAGATTACCTCTATGAAGCCATCGACGATGCTTATAAACGCCTCCTCTTTCCAGCTCTTGAACGGGAATTGCGAAATGAATTAACCGACCAGGCTGATGAACATGCTATTCAGACCTTCGCCAGGAACCTGGGTAACCTGTTGATGCAACCACCCCTGGCATCCAAAACGGTGATGGGAATCGATCCCGGTTTCCGAAGCGGCTGCAAAGTGGCCGTCGTCGATCAGTTTGGTAAATATCTTGATGGCAATACCATTTATCCCGTACCGCCGCATAACAGGGTTGCCGAATCTGAAAAAACGATCGATACACTGATCAATAAACATAGTGTAACCCTGATTGCCATAGGGAACGGCACGGCAAGCCGTGAGACGGAACAGTTTGTAGCCAATTACATTCAGAAACGCAAGGACTTACTAAATGAAGATGATTTAAGTTATATCATCGTAAATGAAGCCGGTGCCTCGGTTTATTCTGCTTCTACCCTTGCCCGTGAAGAATTCCCGGATCTGGATGCCGCCCAACGCGGTAATATATCCATTGCCCGCCGGATTCAGGATCCTTTAGCTGAACTCGTTAAAATAGATCCAAAATCAATTGGTGTCGGTTTATATCAGCATGATGTTAACCAGGTTCGGCTGCTACAAAGCCTGGATGATGTTGTTGAAAGCTGCGTGAATACGGTCGGCGTGAATCTGAACACGGCAAGCTCCGCACTCTTGACGCATATTTCGGGCCTTACTAAATCCGTTGCTGAGAAAATAGTGAAATACCGGGAAGGACAAGGTCCTTTTAAAAGCCGAAGTGAATTGATGGACGTGCCCGGAATGGGTCCCTTCCGTTTTGAACAGGCCGCCGGTTTTCTGCGCATTCCAGAATCGGCTAATCCACTCGATAACACGGCAATCCACCCGGAAAGCTACGATGCAGCAAAAAAATTGTGCGAACAATTTGATATCGATATAGATAAACTGTCTGATCTTCTCGATGTTCTGCCTGCGAAATTCAAGAATGTTAACACCGAAGAGATAGCCAGTAAACTTGATATTGGTATTCCAACATTGGAATTAATTCTCGAAAACCTTATGAAACCCGGCCGGGACCCAAGGGAATCATTACCGAAACCTATCCTTCGTAAAGACCTACTTAAAATCGATGACCTGGCACCTGGTTTGATCATGGAAGGTACAGTGCGCAATGTCGTAGATTTTGGAGCTTTCGTAGATATAGGGGTCAAAGAAGACGGCCTGTTGCATATTTCAAAAATGGGAAAAGAAGGTCAACGCGTGGAAGACCCGCACGAACATGTCTCCGTTGGTGACATAATCAAAGTAAAAATAGAATCCGTCGATAAAGAACGGGGTCGAATCGGATTAGCTATGGCTGATTAGATAAAAATAAGGCATCCGGTTAACGGAATCCGGGCGCCTTAGTTTTAATACTGCGACACTTTATTTATAATAGTTAATTTAATATAATAATATTTATTTCTTCTAACACCTTTTCTGCCAATACTTAATTGTATTTTCATAACAATTTGTACAACATCGCTTTTGAATTACTACATTTAATTCTTTAAGATTCATGAAGTTTGTATATAAGTAATTGTGCGATCGTCAACTATAAAAAACAGGAGTATTTATGAAAAAGCCGTTTCTATACCATAAGAAGGGCATTATTACTTCAACATTAGTTATTCTATTTGCCACATTATTATTGATAAGTTGTAATAATCCCTTAAACATCAATTCGGGAAATACGAATAGCGGCCCTGCCAGTTTGAGTAATAATGCTGCGGGTTTGAGTCAGCAACATGTGCAACTGTCAATGGATAATCCGGCGATAAAGGCGTTGGTTCCGGTACAGAAAAAGTTTACATCTGAACTCTTGAAAACAAATGGGGTTGTGGGAACGGCTATAGGTTTAGATCAAAGCGGTCAACCGGCAATTTTAGTTCTAACACAA
>DATFMH010000204.1:0-16464 GCA_035267045.1 Balneolales bacterium | reverse complement strand
TGCGTGGTAAATCAGAAGGTTAGAGCATCGGATTCCTATCCCGAACGCTTTCGGGACGGCGGTTCAATTCCGCCCCACGCTACGCAAGAAAGCTCGTCGGGTGACGGGCTTTTGTTGTTTTAAGACCGAAGACACAGAGCAGAGAGCAAAGCGCGTGGCGGGATGAGTGGCAGAGGACAGCGTTCCAAAGGCACAAGGGAGTTGGCAGATTACGGCGCATGGCCAATGGTCATTGTGGGAACTGCAAAGCGTGGTAAATCAGAAGGTTAGAGCGTCGGATTCCTATCCCGAACGCTTTCGGGACGGCGGTTCAATTCCGCCCCACGCTACGCAAGAAAGCTCGTCGGGTGACGGGCTTTTGTTGTTTTAAGACTGAAGACACAGAGCAAAGGGCGTGGCGGGATGAATTGCCGAGGCACAGCGTTCCAAAGGCACAAAGACCCAATTATCAATGATCCATTAATAACGACTAATGAAAACAGGCCTAAAGGGTCCAACAAAACAGGGAGATGTAAGAGGGGGTAAACGTGATAACCGGCTAAAGCTAATTTCCGGGGATGTCTGTTATGTACCTTGTTTATTATTCACTGCTGTAAATGGATTATTTTTTAAGTTTTTCCATAGCAAGTAGATTAAACTCTCTAAATAACTGCGAGCGAAAAAATAATTTAAGGTAATTTATTTATATGATTTGTTCGATAGTCTCGAATAAATGGAGTTCTTTAGAACAATTATATATTCGAAATTTTTTTTCGATAGTGGTAAAAATGTAGGGTAACAGAATGTTGTTTTGGATAATCGGATTCAGCCTGTTAGGTAGTATTGGCGCTGTCGCCGGGGCGGCCTTGTTTCTGTTTTTTCCTGAAAATATTCGTAAGGTTTTAGTTCCGAACCTCATCAGTTATGCGACCGGAACGTTACTCGGAGCTGCCTTTCTCGGCCTGATACCTGCCGGCCTGAAGAAAGCCCCGGCGATTTCTGTCACATCAACAATTTTGGCTGGCATGGTACTTTTCTTCCTGCTTGAAAAGATAGTGTTGTGGCGCCATAGTCATGAAAATGATTATAAAGTTCATGGACGCGCCGGTCCGTTGATCCTGATTGGAGATGCATTTCATAATTTTGTGGATGGGGTTGTCATCGCTTCCGCTTTCCTGACATCTATAACGCTTGGCATCAGCGCCGCGCTTGCCGTGATCGCTCATGAAATTCCGCAAGAGGTAGGTGATTTTGCCATTCTGCTCGACTATGGGTATGATCGCATGAAAGCAGTGATTCTCAATGGTCTTTCAGCTGCCACGACATTGCCTGGTGCTGTTGTAGCCTATTTTTGGCTGAGTAATACATATGAGATGGAGCCTTACATCCTGGCCCTTTCCGCCGCCAGTTTCATCTATATCGCTATGGCGGATTTAATTCCCGGCCTGCATCGGCAGGTCACGTTCACATCATCCCTTCGTCAGCTCGTTTTCTTGCTTGTTGGTATCGGAACAATAGCATTTTTCCATTTCGGTATTTAAGCAGTGAACAAATCATCAGAACCGGAAACTAACGTGTTAATAAAGATTAATTCTTTGGTTAGAATGATAACAATTCACAGAAATCGTATGAAACAACCTATTCGCTATGCCGTCATTTCACTAAGCCCTATTCTCTTAGTTAAGTTAATTCAGTGTGTATATGCATTAATAAGTGATCTTTAGTCAGATTTTTTTATGAATCACTTAACTATTAATGAATACGGCATGATTTATCTTTTATAAAAGGACATAATGTTATAATGAATTAAACACAACAATGACAGTTCTTCTTTTCATTTTGGGGTTGGTGCTTCTGCTAATAGGTGCAGATGTGTTGGTCCGTGGTGCCTCCCGGATCGCAACCGCGGCAGGTATTTCCCCTCTGGTGATAGGTCTGACTGTTGTGGCAATTGGGACGAGTTCCCCTGAACTTGCCGTAAGTATAAAATCAGCCATGACCGGTCAGGCCGGTATTGCATTGGGCAATATTATCGGGAGCAATATATTCAATGTACTTTTTATTCTTGGCCTTTCGGCATTGATAATGCCACTGAGTGTCTCCCGGCAATTAATCCGGCTCGATGTCCCCCTGATGATAGGAATTTCATTTGTTGTCCTGTTATTTTCTTTGGATCATACGATTAACCGGATGGATGGTATAATACTGGTACTTGGTCTTGTCGTTTATCTCTCTTTTTTGCTGTATCAAAGCCGTAAAAATAGTGATGAACAATACAAAACGGAGGTCAAGACAAAACGTAATGGCAAAATTAAGAGCCATTGGGTGAACAATACAATACTGATCATAAGCGGACTTGCATTACTTGTGGCTGGTTCACGCTGGCTTGTGGAAAGTTCAGTTACTTTCGCCAAATATTTAGGAGTCGACGAACTCGTTATTGGTCTGACGATTATATCAGCAGGAACTTCGCTTCCCGAAGTTGTTACTTCCGCCGTTGCAGCTTTTCGCGGTGAACGTGATATCGCTGTCGGAAATGTAGTAGGGAGTAATATCCTGAATATGATGGCGGTTCTTGGATTTACAAGTATCGTGGCACCATCCGGTATTACAGTGTCTGATGCCGTTATCCGTTTCGATATACCACTCATGATTGTAGTAGCAGTGGCATGCCTGCCCATATTTTTCACAGGCTGTAAGATCAGCCGCTGGGAGGGAGCGCTGTTAATCGGTTATTATATCGCGTATACCTTATATCTCTACCTGGCATCATCTAAACATGCCGCTTTGACTACTTTTAGCACTGTGATGCTATATTTTGTTATTCCATTGACAGCCGTTACTATCATTATAATTGCCGTACAAGAGTGGAAACAAAAAAGCCCGTCAGCTTAAAACGGGCTTTCTTTATTTATAATAATATTATTCATTTAGTGTATTTGCAGGTTACCGTCATATACGGCAAAGGGATGACCTTTCGGAAGGTGACACGGTGGTTCCTGACAGGTGGCATTGTTTCCGTAAAGTCGGTATTGCAGGCTGTCGGGATTGGTATTATATCCTTCGCCGTTATCCTGTAAGGCAAACAGGAAACAGGAACGATTGTCGATATTTCCCTCGGTTATCGTACCTCCGAAGAATATTTCGTTGGATTCATGACCGACATCTTCTCCTTTTTCCAACCATGTTACGCGACCATGAAATTCAATACCTTCATATTCACCTACTCCCATGAAGGTGACATCTCCTTTTATAACACCATTTTTAATCTGTGCGTCAAACCGAACATAAATATCAAGTGCCGGCCGGTTACCCTGACAACCCTCTCCTTCTTCATGTCCGTCCTCACCATCTTCACCCTGGCAGTCCTCATCTTCATTACCACCGGTACCTTCTACTTCATGTGATTCATTACAACCAACCCACCGGGCCCAAAACTCACCGGTTGCCTTAACATTATCCAAATGATTGGTGTTGTTTGATTCGGATGAAATAACTGGATCGGGAACCTGACCGGGGTTGTTATTTGTAACGGGTGTTTCACAACCAAGAAGCATTGCAAGGCCAACAACCAGAAAAAGACGGTGAATTATTAATAATCTCATAATAACATCTCTTTAAGTGTCTGAATTGAATAACTGCTGCCCTCAAAGAATTAGCATTATTAGACATATACAGTTATTTTTGCGGGTTTCAGGAAGGACACTATTTGTTTGTTCCGTGTCCGCCACCACCATTACCTGAACCCCGGCCACCACCGGTACCAGATCCACGACCGCCGCCACTACCGGATCCAGTACTTGGTGTCAGACGGACATCAATGTATGTAAGATTATAGTCTGGAACGACTTCAGCTATACCACCACTTGTATCCTCTGGTTCTAGTGCAGGCAACAATCCTGATTCCCCAGTCTTAGATTTAACAACTATACTTGTATTAGTACCAAAATCGGTGTTACAGGTAACCCCACTATTGGGATCCAAAACAAATGTAATCCGGTAATCTCCATCACCTTCTGATGTTGTTCGAGTGATCCAGTTATAACCGTAGATCACTTTCCCGGAAGCGTTCACTTCAGCAGAGTAACCGCCCGGTCCATCTATATTCGTCCATACTCCACTACTGAATAGGGGTTCTCCAATATCTTCACCGGTCCAGCGAGAATTCTCGGCATCCCAGGTAACAGACAAGTTTGGGTCATCACGATCTACATTGAGTTTTTGGATTACCAATCGGGCTGTTCCCGAATAAACGGTGGCTTCATTAATAAGTTCTGTTTCGAGGTTAGATCCCCAAACTTCAGCGGTACCCATTTCTTCCGGTTGCATCATACGCAGGGTCAACCCATTCTCGCCCGTATTGGATTCCAGAGCCATGATGTATTGAGTCATTGATTTACTGAGTAATTTATATAATACAAGCTCAACTCTAACCTGGCTCCCGTACGACCATGCTCCGGCTTCGAGGTTGTCACCCCAGTCAATACTATCGATTACAGTAGTTGGTTGACCTATTGTAACCAGGGAGTCTTGAGCATGCCACACGTTATTCTCATCATTCTGTACGTACCAGTAATCACCTTTGAAATAAAATGAATCACCTTTCGCCGTGGTTTCACCATAGGTACCTCGTAATGTTAGTTTCACACCATCCGACCAAATAACGGGGAAGGACAGATTATTACCGGCACCTATATCATGGCCACCACCGCCTCCACCACCGGAACCTTGTTTGGCGAGTCCAATTATATCATTTCCCGTAGTGGAACTATTGTTTATTGGATTATCACAGGACCATACCATAAAAATGGATAAAAGTATGATGCCTGCATGGAAGTTGAATTTCGTTTTCATATTCTCCTCTTGATGGATATGTTCTGATTTTATTTACCTGTTTTAGGGTATTGTTATACCCTAAAGTCAATAGTTACAAGTTAGGCCAGACTTTAATAGAGATACTGAGAGAGAATCAATAGCCGTATCTGTAAGGCTTAGGTGATACCGTTTGTAGGTATTGTGACACTTATATAAAAAATTATATAATATAATTCATAACTAATATAAATACATATACTTATAAGATATACAGCAGTCAAATCAGTAAAAATATGGGGATATATTTATACTGATTTCCGAATCCTGTCAACGGTTCATTTTAGTAGCAAACCTGATTTCCTGAAAATATAAAGTAAAATGCCCTGGCATTCATGTGTTGGATTCATGAATTATTAAACGTTTTTAACTATAGTTTGGATGCCAAGAGGGAGGATTGAAACTCATGTTCTTATCATAGAATTTTTCTTACCTCAATTAATAAGTGGTAATGACTTATCTGGGACGCCAAATCCAGAATTTTAGATCAACTAAAGATTTTTATATACAGATCTTATAAACAAATTTCGGATAATCAGGATATAACATTAATGATCCTCATTGTTAAAAATGATATTCTGACGTAATATTTAATTAGAACAGATTTCAAAGAATCCATTTCGATTAACAGGTAATGCGGGGAGTATCAGAAGAGAGTAGATATGTTTAAAGAACTCATTAAAATCAATAAGAATGGGCACACAACAAAAAAGAAGGAACAAACTTTTCATGAAATAGCAGATAAGACTATTAATTGTGTCCATATACTTCTTAAGCCACTCTTATTCTTTTCATTAACGTCATTACTCGTTGGTTTGATGCTCTCGTATCTGACCTTAATACTGGATTTTTATGACTCGATACTTGGTAAGGGAGTTATATCTTATCTTATATTTCTGCTCATAACACCTTCTCTGATTCTTCTTTTCTTTTGCGGGCAACTGTATAAGGTTGTGAAAATATCCAGGCGTGTCTTAACACGGATCACCGTCAGTAAAGTAAAGAAAAAACCAGAAGGCGGTAAAATGCGAAAGTTGATGCAGGCATTCATCGATATACGTGAGTTGATGATTAACTACCGGGAAATATGGGATGAGTTTTCTGCTTTGCGATGGCTAAAATTTCCCTTCCTCTATTATCTGGTTATCGTATCAGCCATTCTGAGTATCGCTTATATGGTAATCTTAATGTTGGTTGGATTTGGGGCAGGAGTATGGTTCGCATTTCATCCTTGATAGTTGGTAAGAGCATAAAAAAACATCCTGCTCGTTCAAAAGCAGGATGTTAAATTATCATCTACAGACGGCTATTACCCCATTTGCTAATTATAAACTAATTTGATCCGCTTAGGTTTGCAATACTATAAACTACGTAATTAGAGAATTTTAATTACTCGTACTAATACTTAATAATAATTACGTATACGTTTATTAAAATTAAGCAGCTACAAGTTTCAGGACTTAAGGTGCCCGTGCTCTATGGCATAACGTACTAAACCTGCTGTATTCTTTATGTCTAACTTCTGCAACAGGTTAGCACGGTGGGTTTCAACAGTTCTCGGTGAAATAACAAGTTGTTCGGCAATCTCCTGACTTGTCATACCTTCAGCGATCAGGCCGAGTATTTCCTGTTCCCGTTTTGTCAGATGGGTTTCTTTGGGCCGAGATTTGGTCTCATGGCCGTCTTTAATATTACTCACATAGCTTTCAGTAATCAGCCGGGATATGGCACTGCTGAAAACTTTCTTACCTGCAGCAACAGCTCTTACGCCATCTAAGAGTTCGCTTTTTTCACAATTCTTAAGAAGATAACCTAGCGCTCCCGCCTTGATCGATTTATTCAGATAATCTTCATTCATGTGCATGGTCAATACAAGTATCCTGGCATTCGGATCCTCTTTCAGGAGAGCTTCGGTTGTCTCGATGCCACTTTGACCGGGCATAGTAATATCAACAATAGCGACGTCCGGCTTTAATTTTTTATATAGCGATATTGTCTCGGCTCCATCAGAAGCTTCGCCGATTACATCGATATCTTCCGCGCTTCGCAGGACGCTGCTTATGCCAAAACGGACGATATCATGGTCATCTGCTATTATGACTTTTACTTTTTCCATATATCACTAATTAATTTAAGTATTAAAAAATTCAATGGGTAATTCTATTATTAATTCTGTACTTTTTTTTGAGTTTAGATCAATGACAAAATGGCCATTGTATAATTCCGCTCTCTCTCTGATAGTGAGTAAATCTGAGTCATATTTTTTAAGAAACAGATCGGGGTTAAACTTTTTTTGATAAGTTATGTCGTTTTGGAACTGAATAATTATTTTTTCCGAACGCTTAAATATTTGAAGGGATATGGATTTAAAATCTCTGGAATTAGCAAATAATTGTAAGCTATCGTAACACAACCTGTAGACGGTTACCACTATTTTTTCACTTATGCTATTATCTAATTGATACGCACTAAAGGTAATTGTTACGTCATTGGATTTTGAAATTTTTTCACAAAGGGTATCTAACGTCGTAACGAGTCCAAAATCACTGAGTGTAGATGGGTGCAGATTCTGTGAGATCTTCGTTATCTCTTCGATGGTGGTTTCCACAAGCTTTTTCAAATGCCGCGAGTAAACCTCAATATCATGGGTTTGTGAGTTTTCTTCAATAAGCTCAAGATTAAAATGAGTAGCGGATAATAACTGACCGAGACCTTCCTGTATTTCACTGGCTAACCGTTTTCGTTCTTTTTCAATTATCTCGAGTTTTGTAGCTAAATTCGCTTTATGATTTTCTTGAACATAGGACGAATAACTGTCGTTTTTGAGTATTTCCGAGAACATGAGAATTCCATTGACCCCATTATCGTAATTATAAAGCGGATACATTTCCCATCGAAGATATTTTTTGGAACCATCAGGCTGGATGAAATAATCTTTTTCACACCTTTCAACCAATCCGTTCAATACATTTTGATAATTCTTTTCCCACATATGTGGTAATTCGGACATCAAATCGAATAATTTTTTTCCGATGATATCTTGGCCCTGCAAATTGAAATCTTCAATCCATTGTCGGCTTACGAGAGTATAATTGAAGTTTTCATCGAATAGTGCTACTGAGGCTGGTGTATATTGGACAAACTCCCGTAAGATGTATCGTTCTTTTTTTAATTTATCTTCAATGATCTTTTTTTCAGTAATATCATGTATAATATTATAAATGTATTCTTTCCCATTGAAGTTGATCGATCCGGAATATATTTCTACTTCTTTAATCTGATTATTGGCAATTTTATGCCGGGATTTAAAAGTATGGGTCTTTTCATTTAAGATAAGAGACAAGGATCTGTTTATATCTCTTTTCGGGCGCAAACTTATTTGATGGATATAGTACCCGGGTTCGGAATTAAAATCATAGCCGTAAAATTCACAAGCCGCTTCGTTGGCTTCGATAATTTTATTAGTGGATGGATCCACTAACCATTTAATGGCTGAGTTGGTTGTGAGATGTATATTCTGTATTTGGTTTTCCTGGTGTTCTCTATTTTTTTTAAGATTTTTGCTGTATAAGGCAAGCAAATAAGCTAACTGTTGAGCAGCCTTTTTTTGAGCACCGGTAAACTTCACTTCAGTTTCCGTAGAAATAAATCCCAGGAATCCCGAGTCCCAATTCTTATCTGATAACGGGAATAAATATACGGATTCGTTATTAGCAAAGGGTGAATGATCAAGATCCAGTACCTTTTGTAAGGGTCCATTTTTAAATGAAATGGCATTTTTCCCGGAATATTGGTTACGCTTAAGTCCGGAAACATTATATGCCAGATTCTTTAGATACTGATCAATATCAGCAGTTATAAGTGTCTGATTGAATGACCGATAAATATCCGATTGGCTACGGTACAGGAATGCAACGGCTACATTAAAAATAGATAGCAGACGTTCCAGGGCAAGATTAATGATCGATTGGGAATCGCCATTAATCATTAAAATTTGGGACACTTCGAGTGTCTTTTTTAACCAATATTCTTCTTTATGTATTTTGTTTTTCTGTATACTCACTTCAACGTTACCCATTACCAAACACAATTGGCTTAAAATAATATTTTATGACTTAAAAGCGTACATTTTTTTGGAATAGTTAATTTAGGCTTAAGGTTTTGCTATCATTATTATTACGTCATACAATGTTTATAATAAAATATGCAATTGGATATGACGCGTTACTCGAATAATAACAACGTAATAACGGAAGTTTATTATATTCTGATCGTTCAAAGGATTTGCAGTTAAACTTCGAAATATGAGCGTTTGGTTTTGATATTATGTATTTTCTCCTTCTTCAATGATCAGTTGTGTATTTTTTTAGCAAATTTTTAAACGGAATTTTACTGGAATAACTATAACCATGTTTTTAAAAAGAAGTAATACGTGCGGTGAATTAACACTGGATGACACCGGCAAAGAAGTAACTCTTAATGGATGGGTCGACACTCGTCGTGATTTAGGTGGCGTCATTTTTATTGACTTACGGGACAGATATGGCGTTACACAGATTGTTTTTTCTCCACAGGACGATAAAGAGGCACATGAAAAAGCCGACCAATTACGTAGTGAGTATGTAATCGGGGTAAAGGGTACTGTAAAGAAACGGGATCCCGAAAATGTGAATCCTAATATGCCAACGGGTAATATAGAAGTGCGGGTAACCGAGCTGGAAATATTCTCAACAGCCGATACACCTCCGTTCGAAATTAAAGATGATATTCGAACCAATGAAGATCTCAGGCTTAAATACCGGTATTTGGATTTACGCCGCAAGGTCATGCAGAATAACCTGATGCTTCGTTCGAAAGCATATCGCACCATCCGAAATTATTTTCATAAGAATGAATTTGCCGAAGTGGAAACGCCTGTTTTGATGCGGAGTACACCGGAAGGGGCACGTGATTATCTGGTTCCGAGTCGTGTGAATCCGGGTAAGTTTTTTGCCCTGCCTCAAAGTCCGCAGACTTACAAGCAGATTCTTATGGTTTCAGGCATGGATCGTTATTTCCAAATCGTAAAATGTTTCCGGGATGAAGATTTGAGAGCCGACCGTCAGCCGGAGTTTACACAAGTGGACGTCGAGATGTCGTTTGTGAACGAGGAGGATATCTATACAATGGCTGAAGACCTGATGAAGGATCTTTTTAAAGAGACGATTGGTGTTGATATCAAGACACCTTTTCCCCGTATGACTTATCAGGATGCCATGACTAATTACGGCTCTGATAAACCTGATATGCGTTACGACCTGAAGTTTGTGGATTTATCTGATATAGTAGCCAAATCCGAATTTCGCGTTTTTTCCAAGACGGTTGAAAAAGGCGGAAAAGTAATCGGATTCGTAGCACCCGGATTAGGTTCTTTGGGTCGTGGTGTCATGGATCGATTGACTAAAAGAGTGCAGGATGAGATCGGAGCCGGCGGACTCATTTATCTTAAAAATAATGAAGACGAACTGTATTCAAGTGTCAGTAAATTTGTTTCAGAAGAGGAAAATCGCGCGATGGCCGGGAAAGCCGGTGCGGAAACCGGTGATCTCGTATTGATATTAGCCGGCCCTGAAGAATCGGTCTATCCGCAGCTTGGCCAACTTCGTGTAATGATAGCCAAAGAATATGACCTGATAGATGAATCGAAACATAATCTTCTCTGGGTGACGGACTTCCCGTTACTGGAATGGGATCCGGAAGATGGCCGTTATTATGCCATGCATCACCCGTTTACTTCTCCCAGGACAGAAGATCTCGAGGGAATGGAAGATAATCCCCGTGATGTTAAAGCCCGTGCATACGACCTTGTATTAAATGGAAATGAAATTGGCGGAGGTTCCATTCGTATTCATAACCGTGAGGTTCAACAGCGGATGTTTAATATGCTGGGAATAGAAGAAGAGGAGGCGCAGGAAAAATTCGGATTCTTACTCGACGCCTTCAAATTCGGTGCACCGCCACATGGTGGAATAGCATTGGGCCTCGATAGAATCGTCATGTTATTGACCGGGGCACGAAGCCTCCGCGACGTCATCGCTTTCCCCAAAAATCAGAAAGCACAGAGTCTGATGGACAACTGCCCGGATGTGGTCGACAAGAAACAACTGGACGAACTTCACATCCAAATAAAACCCGGTGTAAAAGTGAAATAAAAAAAGTCCGGAAACCGGATGGCGGGAAACATCCTGACTGTCATTACGAGGCCGAATGACCGTGATAATCTCCTTCTGTAGTAAAATCTAAACGTTGTATCAATGAACAAAAAAAGTAAATATTTTTAACCACAGAGGGGACACAAAGAAAGCACAGAGCACAGGGCAATCACAGAGTTTTCTTTTTACTAATTATTCATTACTCATTGCTAATTGAAATGCTGATAGCTAAATGCTGATAGCTGACAGCCAGAGTAATCATATAATTATTTAAACCAGAAAATTACTAAAAAAAACTATTACACCATGCCTAAACAAGTTGCAAAAGTCTGGACGGAAGAATTTAAAGTGAGAGCCTACGAAGTGCACAACAACGGCTATGCCGATATGCCTACGATATGTAATTATTTGCAGGAAGCTGCCGGCAACCATGCTTCAAATTTAGGATTAGCTATTGATCAGCTGGAAGAACATAACTGGACGTGGGTGCTTTCGAGAATGAAAGTCCGGATGGTACGATATCCGAGATGGAGAGAGACGGTAAAAGTAAAGACATGGCCCTCGACATTTGAACGGGCATATACGTTCCGTGATTTCCTGATTTTTGATGAAGATGACAAGATGATAGGAAAAGCAACAAGTATGTGGGTAGTCATCAACCTGGAAAACAGGCGCCCGGTCAGAATACCGGATCTTGTCTCAAGTATAGAGTTTCCCAAGAGAGAGCGTAGCTTGGAAATAAAAACAGGAACCAGGGTACACAAGCCCGAACGTACAGATTATGAGCGGAATTTTAGCGTGCGGTACGGTGATTTGGATATGAATCAGCACGTTAATAATGTCATTTACATCGAATGGGGTATTGAAGCGACACCTGAGGATATCATGGTCAATCATTTCCTGCGCGAACTGGACATTAGCTTTCGGGCAGAATGTTATAACGGTGAGACAGTTGCTTCGAAGGCTCAAAAAATAGAAACGACTGAAGGACATTTATTCCACCATTGTCTCACACGCCAATCGGATGGCAAGGATCTGGCCGTAATGGAAACAAGCTGGGAATGATGAGAGGGTTTTAAACCGGGTAGGGACATTCCATGGTAGGGACAGGCCATGGCATGTCCCTACCCGGTGCGATATTTTCCTATTCATATCTAAGCGATTCCACCGGATCGAGTTTGGAAGCTTTCCTGGCCGGGAACACACCTGCAATCAGTCCGATGAAAACAAGGATTCCAATACAAATCAATGCAATAGGTGCCGAGAGCTGGGGATTCGTCAAAAATTGCATGGGCCCGTCAGAGCTGGGTATATGTTGTACTCCAAAGATCACCAGGTAGGAAAAAAGCAATCCGACAATTCCACCTATTAATGAAATAAACAAGGATTCAAATATAAATTGGCTGATGATATGGGGTTTTCTTGCGCCAACGGCAATTTTTATTCCAATTTCCCGGGTTCTTTCTTTCACAACGACATACATGATATTGGCTACACCGACACCGGCAATGAATAGGGTGAATGCGCCGACAACACCGAGGAATATTTGTATGCCGAAAAGAACCATGTTTATCTGTTTGGCTATTTCTACGGTGTTGAATATTTGCAGAGCATGGTCGTCCGTAGGGTCAAATTTGTACTTGTTGGATAAGATTCGAACAACATCAGATTTTAATTCTTTGGTTTCATTAATATTATGAGGCCGGACAAGTAAACTGTTGATATGTCTGAAACCATAGATCATCTTAAATGTCGATGAGGGGATGATGGCTCGTTCATCATCAGGACCGTTATTCATACTTGTTTGAATCTTGGCTTCCATGACCCCAACAACCTTAAAGGGCAGGCCGTCAAGTTTTACTTCTTTTCCGATAGGTTTTTCATCCCCGAATAATTCTTTGGCAATCTTATTACCGAGAAATAATACGCGGCGTTTATATTTCAAATCCCTTGAATTGATAAATCTGCCACCCGCGGCCGGGAACAAATCTCTCATATCCATGATATCCGGGTTGATCCCTTCCATGTAGGTCGTTTTCTTATTTTCACCTACTTCAAGAGATGTACCATATTTCCCATAAGAAGGGCTGATCAGGGCAATCTCGGGCACCGATCGTTTTAATAAATTTACGTCTTCGATATTCAGGTTGATATGTCGTCCTTTGGCCAATCCTTTATATTCCTTGCTGGTGGTACCACCATATATCATCAATATATTATCGAAGGCATTCGTGAAACCGGCGGCCATGGTCTCCTTAAGGCCCTGTCCGAATGATAAAAGAAGCACAACCGCAATTGTTCCCCATGTGATGGCAAACATCGTCAGAAACGTTCTGAGGCGTTGCGATTTTAAATCATTGAAGAACTCTTGTATTAATATTTTCCACATAAAATATCTCCAGAATATTGGTCATTACATGCCATAACGCAGACATTCAACGGGTTCAAGTTTTCCCGCTTTACGAGCCGGGAAAAAACCGGCCAATAATGAGATGATCATTAATAATGTAATCGTGGCAATGAGTACAACAGGTGAAATACTTGGGTTACCTACATATTGTTTGATAGGCAGCAGGCTTACCGCATCCACGAGCAGGACGGAAATAATCATTCCCAGTATTGCCCCGATCGCAACAATCAGGAAACTTTCGAAAAAGAACTGAAACATAATACTTCGGCTTGTTGCCCCGACGGACCGTTTGATTCCGATTTCCCTTGTTTTCTCCTTAACCACAATAAACATGATATTGGCAACTCCAATGCCGCCAACAGTGAGGGTAAAACTGCCGATGATTCCCATGAAAATGTTGAAACCCATAAAAAAGTACATCAGGAACTTATCCATTTGATTGGTATCCCATATAGATATGGCATCTTTGTCTGTGGGATCGAATTTATGAATATGTCCGAGTATATCCCTGATATGAGTTTTAACCTGTTCTGCTATTTTCGGATTGGTCATTTGATAGACGATATTATTCAAATTATTGTCACCGAATAATGAGTGATAAGTAGTGATGGGAATAAATAAGCTGCTTTCATCGCGCCCCCCATAGGAGGAGTTCTGGACTTTATGTTTCATCACGCCAATGACAGTAAAGAGAGAATTTCCAACATAAACTTGCTTACCGACAGCTTTTTTATCACCAAATAATCGGCCTTTTATTTCATCGCCCAAAACAACTACACGGCGACGTTTTTCCATATCGATCCGGTTTATAAAACGGCCGCCTTCCTGTGGAATGACATTCCTCATATCACTGTATTCGGAATTGCAGCCAACAATAGTAGGGGAGGTTATGTTGGTTCCGACATGGACTTTGACATTATGATTTCTGAATTCGGCACTGATTTTCTTTATCTCAGGTATCTGTTTTTTGATTATGGAGACGTCGTTCATTCGCAAATGAATTCTCCTGCCATCAGGATAACCCTGAAACGGTTTGGTTGTCTTATTTCCAAATACAATGACGATTCCCTTACCCATGCCGTGCATGTTTTTTCTGCTTTGTTTCTGAAGTCCCACTCCAAAAGCAAGCAACACAACTACCGAAACCGTACCCCAGGTTATACCGGTTATGGTTAAACTGGAGCGCAATTTCTGAGCCTTAAGATCCTGAAAGAATTGCTGTAAAGTGACTAATAAAGGCATAGTATACCCATTCAAAGAGTTATGGATATGGTTATTTTATTGCTTTAGGCGCTTTTTCAACTACTTTATCACCTTTTTTGAGCCCTTCTTTCACTTCTGTCTTCATAGCGTCGCTCAAACCTGTTTTGATGATACGTTTTTCCGTTTTACCATCTTTCTTCAACACTTCAACACGAGCTGTGTCGCCTGAAAATGTTATGAGCCGTTCGGGTATGGTAAGTACGTCATCGTGCTGTGTGACAGTTATTTCAGCATTAGCAGAATAACCGGCCCGTAAAAGTGCATGATTCGTTTGAGTGAGTGTGATTTCGATCGGGAATACGATGGAATTATCTTTATCCTGAGATTTAAGTGAAATTCGGGAAACGATACCTTTTACTTCTTTATCGGGTAATGCACCGATTTTAAGAGTAGCGGGTAGTCCCTCTTTGAGTTTCCCTACATCGATCTCATCAACGGTGCCGCGGAATAACAGATCTTTCATATCAGCCATCGACATTAATACCGTACCTGCCTGATAGGAAGTCAATGGAACAACAGGATCACCTATCTCAATTTTCTTTTCTAATATATACCCGCTGATAGGCGCTTTAACAATCGATTCCACTTTTTCCGTACCGGTATCGAGACGTCCTTCTTTTAATAATTCCAACTTATCTTTGGCGGCTTGTAATTCAAGCTTAGCCTGATCATATGTCTTGTTTACCTGATCGAAATCCTGCTCGGAGATGTAGCCCTTTTTCTGCAGTTTCTTCTGCCTGTTATAATCAATTTTAGCATTCTGAAGATTAATATCTCTTCTTTCAACCTCTTGTTGGGCATTTACCAGTTCTTCCGGGGTAGGGGTTGGTTTAATTTCAAGAAGAGGTTGTCCCTCTTTAATATAATCTCCTGCATCGGCATACAGTTTTTTTACGACACCTGATATCTTTGATTTGACATCAACTTCAACTTTGGGTTCAATGGAACCTACGGCTAAAGCTTTATCGATTACAGTGTCCCGCTTGACTTCAACTGATTTCAACTTGTCGTTTTTGTTGTCATCCTTCGATTTAACCATAGCGATGATACCGCCGGAGACCCCAACGACGATGATGAGTATTAATAAGATTTTGAATGATTTCTTCATAATAGTATACAATTCACAAGTTTATAATAACCAACAGGTGTAGTGATTTGTGATAGATAAGCCAGGTAGATAAAGCACACACAAATAGATTACCCGGTTTGTTCCACTAAATTTGCTTTATCATACGGAGGGCAATAGCAGGATGTTTCAAAAATTATTTAAGTAAAAAATAAAGCTCACAAATGGACTTGCTAACGGAATGGCTTTTCTCTATAGGGACTAATTTTGAAATGGCACCCCTCCCTCTTCCCGGCTCTCTCAATTCAGTAATACGACTGTCCCTACAGAGATAATGTGTGGGTAAATAAATTTAAACACCTAAAATTACATGCCGTCAGGTACGGGATATGAACATATCGATTATCATCAGGTCGCTATCTGAATTAAAGGGAATCCCGTTTCAAGCGGTCTGATATCACGAATTGTTTTTTTGCATTCCGTTAATACCGTTAAAAGCGGCATTCTTATATGCCTCGGCGTAGGTGGGGTAGTTAAACACCTGGTTGATAAAATAATTTATATTTCCGCCATAATTCATGACAGCCTGGCTAACATGGATCAAATCACAGGCATGTTCCCCGATGATATGTACTCCCAATAATTTTAACGAATCGGTTTCAAAAACAAGTTTTAACATACCA
>DATFMH010000203.1:0-41917 GCA_035267045.1 Balneolales bacterium | reverse complement strand
CAATATGCTTTATTATTGAAACACATCGCAGTATTAAGTATCGTCGACCTTTGTAAAGCTTATGACTAAAAAGGGGGAAACTCCCAATGGAACAAAAACATTGCTTTATCATTTATTTCCCCCTCTTAATAATTATGGCGTACATCATTTTTTTAAAAATGATGTAGTAATCCTTATTCAATACTGGATTATATGATTTCAGACAAAAATGATCATATCATAATTCTATTAAGCTTGTTAATCAGCCTTATCCTGCCTCTGACTTTACATGCACAAATCAAGCAAACCGGAATTGTGGCAAAAAAGGCTTGCTCTCTTTACGAAAGAATTTATCGGACCCTTTGTTACTAAAAAAGAATGTAAAATTGAAAACCCTGAGGTTCTGAATTTTCATAAAGACCGCAAAATCCGGTAATCTTATTGCTAATGCCTCTGCTCCACTGAACATTATTAATTACCAGTTGGGTTATCATTTGAAAGTAATTCTAAAGACCTTCGATTGGACCACTAATGGAGTAACAGGTTCTTACACTTTTTATCCTCATTTCATTAAGATGAAACCGAATAATAAAGAACAACTAAATAATTGGAAAAAACAGCGTCTTGACACCTACAAAGGATCACTACGGGATTTTTTGTATTCGTTTATGCACCACCAATTAATGAATAACGATTTCGATATCAACCATGACAATATAAGAACGATGTCACTAACCGAAATCGAATCATTAAACAGACCTGATTTTCAAAATGGTAATGTTTTAGGGTTTAAATTGTTTGGCGATGTAAAAGTCACCTATCATAATTATTATGAATCTACACTCTCTGGAAACCATCAAGACTATTTCTTAGTAGATCCACTTGGCAATCTGCTAAACCCAACCTCCGTTTCTATCTCCGGTTATTGGGCAACAAAAAGAGTGGCTTACTTACTACCGAGATATTATATGCCGGATAATTAAATATAACATCAATCTGTAATAATTTCCCTTCATGAGGTCACGAATACAAAAAGGGGAGTAACCCTGAATTGAGCTAATACATGCTATGCGTTCAACGAATTATTGGGTATTTAGTTTACTTCTGGCAGTTCTTACATTAAATTTTTCTTTTTAAACCATTTTTATTATCGCTCACAGGCAGATTTACATATTATGTATGAAGGCTGTGTAAAACCCGGTATTTTGTTCAATATCAAAGCTTTAGCTACTTTGAAACCGCAGTATATTAGCTATATGTGAGGAATTTGAAATCACGAAAATACAGATATTGGGCAAAAGAACAGTTTTTCCAGCCTTCTGTAAGTATATATTTAATATATAACAAGCCGGTGTCTGCCATGAAGAAGTTACTGATACTTACAGTTATTGTAATCAGTTTTACGACGATTGGGCTGGCACAATACGGGTTATTCTCACCGGTTACTATTTATCAGGGAAAAACCGGTCCTTTTTTAATGGTTTATGTAGAGCATATCGGCAGTTATAATGAATCCCTGAACGTTTCCGAATATATTTACCGGCAGTTAAAAAATGATAAATCCATAAAAATTATTAAGGGATTCGGATTATATAATGATGATTTTCGGCATATTCAAAATGATACATTACACAGCATAACCGGATGTATTATCAACTTTCAACGAGAAGAAAAGTTAATTGATATCAAGAAGACATATATTGTGAATACATTCCCGGAATCACAAAGTGTAGTAGCAGAGTTTCCATATAACGGAACACTTTCAATATTAATCGGATCTATAAAAGTATATCCGAAATTACATAGGACTCTTACCTATTTAGGGTATGGCAGTGTCCCTGTAATTGAAATTTACGATTCAGAGGCAAAAAAAATCAGATATATTGCTCCCGTAAATATTAAACATAAAATATTTCAGGCTTTTTTAAAGAAGAATTCATAAAACTACAGCTAAATATTTGATCTTTATACTAAAGCGATAACTCACATTACCCGGATATTGCTTCCTATCATAAAATGTTCATATTATACTTGTAAGACCCTGATATATTTAATGCTTCAGTCAAGAGATTTCCAGCTATGGAAATGTATATCAACTAATTGGAATTGCTGGTATATATGAAATTAAGATACATATACTTATTTATCACTATTATTTTTATCAATTACGGTTGCCGTCAATCGCAAAAAGATATTGAAAAAGAGAAAAAAAACGAGGTTTCCAAAGCGGTTAAATTTTCATTCAGCCTTGAACGGAAATTATGGGAAAATGAATCCTCTTTTAAAACAAGAAAACAAGTATATCAACATTATCGACAAGGCTTTAGCGATGAATTGGCAGAGAGTCTGACATCCTATACCTGGACGGACGGTGGGCTGAGAGCCACTGAAAAAACAATGGAACCACCTGATACTGTTCATGTACTAACGGTGTCCGATAGCGAAGCTACTGTTTATTACAGGATACCGACAGAGCTGCGACAGATTTGGCAATTAAAAAAATACTCCATTGATCGCCTGCGTCGCGATGACGGCCGATGGATTATCATTGAATCCAATGAGGCCGATACCATCCCTTCACCACCCATTCTCAAACCATAATCATGATAAGTTTTATCGCACACGATGGATAATTTGTCCCAGCATATTTGGTGTTACCAGGGTAATTCCATCATTACTTACATAAAACAGTTCCCGGTCTCTATCTGGCTTTTCCCCAATAACAGTCCCATCTGTAATTGAACATTCCTTATCAATTACCGCATTTGATATATGGCAATTTCTCCCAATATTTACATTAGGTAAGATAACCGAGTTTTCGATAGTCGAATAACTTTCAACCCTGACATTAGTAAATAATAATGAATTAGACACTTTAGCACCCGAGATAATACTCCCCTCCGATATCATTGAATCGACAGCCATACCACGCCGTCCATCGTCATCAAATAGAAATTTAACAGGCGGGTACTGTTTCAACGTCGTGCGAATCGGCCACTCCTGATCATATAAATTGAGTTCCGGTGTAACACCGATCAATTCCATATTAGCTTTCCAATAAGAATCAACCGTCCCGACATCTCTCCAATAAACACCTGAATCGATACCTTTATAAGGATATGCTACAACTGAATGCTTGTTTATAACAGAAGGTATAATATCTCTGCCAAAATCATGTGTGGAAGTATGATTATCGGAATCCTTTATAAGTTGGTCAAATAAAAATGACGGTTTAAATACATAAATACCCATTGAAGCTAAAACCCGGTCTCCTTTCCCCGGTAATGGTTTGGGATTACTTGGTTTCTCCTGGAAATCCGTAATATTCAAATCTTCATCAACCGACATAATTCCAAAATTAGCGGCCGCTTCCCTGGGTATCTCAATGCAACTTATGGTGACATCCGCATCTCTGGCAATATGAAAAGCTATCATAGGCCCATAATCCATTTTATAAACATGATCGCCTGCCAGGATTAATATATTTTCAGGATTATACCGACGTAACAGGTCAATATTTTGATAAATAGCATCCGCAGTACCACTGTACCATTTCTCTTCTATTCTTTGCTGTGCAGGTAAGAACTCTATAAATCCGCCGAAATCAGTATGGAAAGTAGCCCACCCTTTCATGATATGCCTGATCAGTGACTGAGACTTGTACTGTGTGAGTATTCCAATATGCCTGACTCCTGAATTTATGCAGTTTGACAGGGTAAAATCGATGATGCGAAATTTTCCTCCGAATGGAACAGCAGGTTTCACACGCCATCTTGTGAGATCATTCAAACGGGTCCCTCGCCCACCAGCCAGGACCAGGCCCATGGTTAGTTTAGTATGAAGGCTTATATTACGTTGAAAAAAAGAACTATCCATTATTTCATTTATTTACCAGTGGGCCTGGTTAAAAATGGGTTTACCAGTTAAATTAGACCAGCAAAAATTACTATTTCTGATACTATCAATTGCAGTAATGAAGTAATAAATAATTATTAACTTTATTTTATTCTATCACTCCCAAGCTATAATAATTACGTTTATATACCTATTTATAATATCATAATTTTATTGACTTTATAATATTTAAATAACCATTCGTTTTAGTTTCTTTAATAAAATCAAAAAGCTGTTATAATAACGTAAGCCAATGAAATACCGATATAATTTTTTTTGAATATTTGCATATTTCAATCAATTATAACATTACTAACCATTTGTCATTATTCTCATAAATTATTTTGATATTCAGACAAATACTGATACTATCATTTTCTATGTTATGGAATGAGAATATCAACAAAAGGGAATGTGAATGTATCCTTTAAGGAAAACCAAATCTGCTACTACTATAGCAAGTAGTTTCTTTTCCTTTATAATTGTGATTATTTATATCACTACTTTAATTCACAACATCTCATTACAGGATCGTTTTATCATTCTTCGCTATTGGGAATTAATTTTAACGGGTTTTTTTGCGGTGATTCATCCCTACCTGTTATTCCCTGAGGAGAACATGTCATTGTTACAGGCCCTGAATCCATCCCCCAATGAACTCATCAGGTATCAACTCCGGAATCAACGTTATACCATTTTGGGGATCACGGTTATTTTTTTAATTATTTCATTCTGGGACCTTCACGGCTGGCAGCATTCGATACTGTTGAAGGTTCAATATTTTTTAAGCAGCCTGCTTTTTATTGTTGGCCTTTTCAGCTATTCCTATCGTAAGTACATATCCATTGGAAATGAATCTCAAGCCTATCAGGAAGGCATAAAAGGAGAGCGGATACGTAAATTCAGGGATGAAACGGGTCAAATGGCTGTTCCTATCGGAGCCATACCGACCATGCAAACTACCATTGTTATAGGAATAGTCGGCATGCTTGCCGTTGTTTTCGGGGCTTATTTATCCAACCGGTTGCAAATGAATATGGAGTGGATCCCCGGTTTTTTATTGCTGGCGGCTGGAATACTCCCATTTAGTAAAATCAGAAAAGTTTTCGATCATTTTTTCTACCAGACCAATGCATTTTACAAAGAATATTTCACCTCTCCTTTTAGCGGTGGTTTGCAGCATGCCAACGATTATCCATATGAATCGGTGTATTGGGTACCTGTCAAATGGCGTGCCTCCACATGGTCCGGAATCGTACAGCTTGACCGCGCTTATCCATTAGGCCGGTTTATCCTATTAGGTCATCTTTTTTTATGGATTCTTTTTTATCATGGTTCGTCACAGCTCATAATAAATGGCTACCTTTTGCTATTCATCATCTTTCATAATATCAATATCTATCTGTTAACAACATCAGTGATGGGTAAGCAAAGTTGGAATTACAGGTTACAAAGCATTAGCAATTGGATCTGGTCACGTTTTTTTATTCAAATTCGTTGGTTTTTACCATTGATCCTGAGCCTTACAGTTGTCATGATATTTTCATCACGATTTACCACTTACTCCTTATTGAGCTGGTCGGCTATTTACATTTTAAGTAGTCTTATTTCAAGTATTTTCTTCACTTATTTATATGAATTCCGCTATCAACAAACTTATGACTGATTGTAACTTAAAGCTTATTGAGGTCTCCAAAAGATATCAGATGGGGCCATATGTTATTTCCGACTTTTCTTATGAATTTGAAACGCGTTCAGCTACAGCTCTTATTGGTCCCAACGGTTCCGGAAAAACAACATTAATGCGGATTTTATCTACAGCTGCATACCCTACATCCGGCAAGATCATGTTCGGTTCGTTGAATATACATGAACATCCGCATCAATTTCTTGTCAGTGTCGGGGTAGTTCCTGACGAACCCGATTTACCCCAATACTTAACGGCTATAGAGTTGCTGGAATGGATATTACGATCACGGAACAAATGGAATGGGCAATCCGGGGACGATATCAATAATTTACTTGATGTACTCATGTTAGACGAACGAAGGAATAATGTAATCGGGACTTATTCGAGTGGTATGCTTAAAAAAACCCAGATTGCTGTAGCACTGATTACCGAACCTGCCGTATTGCTTATGGATGAACCTTTTCGCGGATTAGACGAAGACTCCAGAACGGCAACGATGGATCTTCTTATCAGATTCAAAAAGAATAACGGACTTTTGATTCTATCCAGCCATATGAAGACATCTTTGGAACCTTTATGTGACAATTATATTACTTTCCCATTGAATCAGAATGAGTTAACTGCTAATAATTAATTTTTTAAATTATTTTTTGCATTAACTATACCGCTCATATCTAATTATTAATAATAAACAAAGAATAATAATCATCGTTTTTTTTGCACGACTATCTGCAATTATTACCTTCAACATGATTGATTATTTGCTTTCATTTTTCAAAAAATTAATTATTATGAAATGACTTCATTAACTGAGATTCATATGTAATGTTTCCTGCAATTTGGATATGTTGCATACTAATCAGAATAGTCGTTAACTCCATAAGATTATTAAAACGGTTCAATGAACGTCAGAATTAACATATATGAAAGCGATTACAAAATATGTGACGGTTAAAGAGATTCCATTTGTTTTTAATAATCCATAAATCTCATCGCATGTTTAATAATTCAAATATCAGCTGATTCACAACTAACTTTATGAGCGAAAAAAGGTAAAAAGTCCATGAATAGATCTGATCAACAAAATACTTCTCCCATTCCAGGTATGAATAGCGAGGGAAGTTTAACTTTTTTAATATTAATCAGCGCCGTTGCTGCCATAGGAGGACTATTATTCGGTTTTGATACCGCTGTTATCTCGGGTGCCAACGCCTACATAAAAACACAATTCGAGCTTTCCTCATTTATGGAAGGCTTTTTTGTTAGTTCGGTATTAATTGGATGTGCTGTAGGAGCGCTTGTTGCCGGAACATTAAGCGACCGGTTTGGCCGAAAAAAAACAATGATACTGACAGCCATTTTATTTACTATCGGGGGTCTCGGTCAGGCTATAGCTCCTGAACTGGTTACCATGACTATCTTTCGTATTTTATGTGGTATGGGTATTGGTATGGCTTCGATGCTCTCACCTATGTATATCGCCGAGGTTTCACCTCCAAATATAAGAGGACGCCTGGTTTCACTTCAACAATTAGCTATTGTTAGTGGTATTTTAATTGCCTATATGTCCAATTCCTTAATTGCGCATACCGATCTGGTAAATGCTCTGAAATGGCGTTGGATGCTTGGTGCTGAAGTCGTACCGGCCGTTATCTATTTCATCCTCCTGTTTTTTGTTCCTGAAAGTCCACGCTGGCTAACACAGTCGGGTGATAGTGACCAGGCTTTTTCAATTCTCGCCCGTATAGCCGGAAATAAAGTCGCTACCAACGAAATGACAGAGATCAAAAAATCACTTCAACAAGAAAAAGGGAAGTTCAGCGAATTATTTCGACCTGGTATTCGAATGGCACTTATTGTTGGCGTAAGCCTTGCAATCCTACAACAATTCGTGGGGATTAACACCGTTATTTACTATGCTCCAATTATTTTCAAAAGGACAGGATTTGGAGCGGCTTCCGCCCTCGGGGCAACGGTGTGGGTTGGAGCCATCAACTTCCTTTTCACTCTTGTGGCAATCTGGCTTATCGATAAGATCGGCCGAAAGGCTCTTCTAATTTACGGGGCCATAGGTATGGGAATCTCACTCTTTATGATCGGCTTGTTATTCGAAATGAAAGCATTTGGCGGACCGTGGATTCTCATCTTTATTCTTGTTTATATAGCAAGTTTTGCCGCTTCATTTGGACCGGTTGTATGGGTTCTGATTTCAGAAATATACCCCAATAAGATCCGGGGACGTGCTGCTTCAACAGCTACCATGAGTAATTGGGTAGCCAATTTCTTCGTTACACTTTTATTTCCTGTAATGCTTGATGCTCTCGGAGCACCGATTAGTTTCTGGATCTTCTTCGCATGGTGTATCATATCCCTGATATTTGTAATTATCGTCGTTCCTGAAACGAAGGGAAAATCACTTGAAGAAATCGAGGAGTCCTGGATGGGTATAGCTCCCGAAGAAGTATGATCATTTTCTAAACAGAATCACATTACATAGTATATAGAAACAGAGACATGCAGATAGTTAAAAATAATTATCTGCATGTCTTTTTTTTAGCATATTCTATCCTTTAAGAGTATCGTAGGAATAAATACTATTAGTAGTAAATAATTAATTTCTTTTATAATACAATCCTTTTTTACCCCCTTGCTATTGTATATCGATTAAAAATAGGTTACCTTTACAAAATGATAGACGATTCATTTGGTACTTATAATTATCAATTGTTATTCGATCTTTCATAAATAGATCAAAAATCAACAAAGAAGAAGTTTAAAAAATGGCAGATCGTGAATTAGGAACCGTTAAATGGTTCAATGAAGAAAAGGGTTATGGATTCATTTCCCGTGATCAAGGTGACGATATTTTTGTTCACTATAGTGAAATCGAAGCTGATGGCTTCCGGAAATTAGATGAAGGACAACGCGTCGAATTTACTGTAGGTCAAGGTCAAAAAGGATTGCAAGCTCAAGAAGTAGTTGTTGTAGATTAAGAAACTTACAAAACTATTTAGTACAGGCACCGGGTTTTTCCCCGGTGCTTTTTTTTTAGCATATTGTGAACCAGATAAAAATTTCTAATGCAATAATCCACAAAATGTTACGCCGAATCATAGACTTCCATAAAGATGAAGAAGGAGACTGGGTTGCTGATTTGGAATGTGGCCATACCCAACATGTTCGCCATAACCCTCCGTGGATGAACAGAATATGGGTAATAACCCCTGAAGGAAGAGAAAAACACATCGGTTTTAAATTAGATTGTAAAGAGTGCGATTCCGCATAGTTACCCCGTTCCCGATCGCTAATGCAGACCTGCATTTACCCGATCCTGTTCCCTACCCGAATTAATTATTGCTAATAATATAATACCTCTTTTATACTTCGATTATTTTATTGCTATATCATTACATGAACACTCAATAAAATAATTATGATTCGACGTTTATACCTTAACCTGATAAGTTTATCATTATCAGTACTCGTCTTGTACGGTTGTACGACTACCGGTTCCTTTATATCGTCTAACAGAACTGATGTTCAACTCTCTAAAGGCAACTACAATATAGTTGCTCCCAATGTTCATGGAGAGTCAGAAGCCGCATATGTATTTGGCCTTAGTTATTCTACCGGTGGAATAACCACAAATACGATTGCTATTGCACGTGTCGATGGGACAGGGTTGATATATCAGGAAGCATTAAAAAACCTCTGGACGAATTATGAAGCTGAACACGGTAAAATTAACGGGAAAAAATTAGCTCTTGTTAATGTGCGTTACGATAATGATATCCTGAATTTAATATTCTATACTTCGGTTAAAGTATCGGTAAGAGCTGACGTCATTGAATTTACCGATTAAATCAGATATCAAAACTTTCCACAATTTTTTCATTTTTACTACCAAATTCCTTGATGAATTGGCCCAGAAATAATGGAACGGCACTTAAAACCAAAGCTACCGTCCAACCTTTCAAGCCCGGATTTGTCACCTGTAATACATCAGACAAACCCGGTATATATATTGCACTAAGAACCAGGGCCACGCATAATAACAAAGCGCCCCATACATATCTATTCATTGTAATTTCGTTTTTAAAGATATTTGTGCGCCAGCCTCTCATATTGAACACGTGCCATAATTGAGCGAATGCCAAAGTCATAAATGAAATCGTGACAGACTGTACTTTAGGCATCCGGAATACTTCCAAAGCGATATATAAAGCACACAATACAGATACGGTTATTATCAAACCGTAAACTACAACACCCATCCAATGTTTCTTCTCCATAATTGATTCTTCCGGGCTCCGGGGTGGCCGGTCTAACACATTTTTCTCCCCAATACCGACGCCGAGCGCCAATGCCGGGAAAATATCCGTAACAAGGTTCAAAAAAAGTATCTGCAAGGGTAAAATTGGTAAAGGAGCTCCCACCATGGATGCCAACCCGACAACTAATACTTCACTCACATTACATGATAAAAGATAATAGACGAATCTCCGGATATTACCGAAAATAACCCTGCCCTGTTCAACAGCCGCGACAATAGTAGCCAGTGAATCATCCTGAAGTACCATATCGGCCGCCTCTCTTGCCACCTGAGTGCCTCTTTGTCCCATAGCAATACCGATATCCGCCTTCTTTAAAGCCGGAGCGTCATTAACCCCATCGCCGGTCATCGCCACTATATCACCGGCTTTCTGATGTAAATCTATAAGATTCAATTTCTGTTTGGGACTGACACGCGCAAAAATGGCCGTTGATAATATCTCTTGTTTCTCATCTCGTGTTAATTCTATCGTTTTCTCTAATGAGGAACCTTGTATAACATTCATATCTTCATCTTCAACCAAATTTACAGCCTGTGCTATACTTCGGGCTGTTGCCTGATGATCGCCGGTAACCATGACAATTTTAATACCGGCTGATTTGCACTGTTCAATTGCCGGTTTTACATCATGCCTGGGCGGATCCGCCAAACAGACCAATCCTATCAATGTCAGGTCGTTATAAGGTTTTACATCATGCGCTTGTTCAAGATCTCCCGTTGCCAGGGCAAGCAATCTAAATCCCTGCTCGGCCAATCGGTCATTCTGCTTCAGCCACCATTCCTTGTCTTTTTCCTCTAATGATACCACTCCATTTTCAGTTGATATTTTTTGCGAAACTGCAATTACTGCTTCCGGGGCACCTTTTACAGCCAAACGATACCTGTCATTATTTTCATGAAAAGTGGCCATCATTTTAATATCCGGATCAAATGCTTCTTCTCTCACTTCCGGATAGATATCGAGCAATTCAACACGAGACATGCCGGCCATTCTACCAGCTTCCAAAAGAGCTATTTCAAGAGGATCACCGGAAGCATGGTCGCTTTTATCATCATCAAAAGTTGCATTATTACACAGTATACCAACCTCAAGCGCTTCTTTTAGTGTAAAATGCTCAGAAGGTATGATTGCTTCCTCATTTAATAGAAACTTAATCGTGTGATCATTTACTACATCAATCATTCCAATCGATAACAGATATTTTCTTGCCGTCATTTTATTTTCTGTGAGCGTACCCGTTTTATCGGTACAAATAATGCTGGTAGCCCCCAGGGTTTCAACAGATGACAATTTATTGATCAGTGCATTCCTTTTCGCCATTGTCTGCATCCCCTTAGCGAGCGCTATTGTTGCTACGATGGGCAAACCCTCAGGAATAGTAGCAACGGCCAGAGCTATTCCTGTTTCAATCATCAAAAATAAATCTTTACCTGCCATTATACCTGAAAACGCGACAAAGACAGCAATTATCAATGTTACACCTATAAGCCTATGACCTAACTTATCCAGCCGTTTCTCAAGTGGCGTTTCCTCTTCTTTCGTCTCCTGAACCAAAGAGCTGATCTGGCCAAGCTCTGTATGCATACCGGTAGCGAAAACCACACCCGCCCCCGAACCACGAGTCACAGCTGTACCCTTATATAGTATATTTTTACGCTCGGCAAGAGGAGTTTCTCCCGGCAGCTGATCAATCTGTTTACTTACCGGGACACTCTCACCCGTGAGAGCTGATTCATCAGATTGTAATTTATTACTTTCAAGTACTCTTAAATCAGCTGATATAACATCGCCACTCTCAATAACAACCACATCACCCGGCACAATTTCCATAGCGGGTATTTCCCGTACCTGACCGTCACGCCGGACACGCGCATTCACCTGAGTGAGTGAATATAATGCTTCCATTGAACGAATGGCACGTAACTCCGTAAAAAAACCAATTGCTGCGTTGATTAAAATAACAGCCAATATGGAAGCTCCTTCAACTTTTTCCCCGAATAAGAATGCCAGAATTGAAGCCACACCCAATAAAAGAATGATCAGACTCTTGAATTGATCCAATAATATCAGCCAGATATTTTTTGGCTCATGTTTCCTTAATTCATTAGCACCGTATTTTTTTCGACGTTTATTAACCTCATCGGATGTTAACCCATATTCAGGTTTAACAGATAATAATTCAGTTATCTCATCAACAGGTTTAGACCATGGTGACTGAACAGCATTACCTTTTTGATTAGTATTTTTACTCGTCTGAATAAGATCAGCTTCATTCATTATGCCACAGAGTTACAATTTAAGCGCCCCTCAATAAGTTCTGTCTTTTAATAATTTATACAATCATTAATCCTAATGATCAGATTTATATCTTTTATAATCCGTATATATCATATCAGGCTTTCCAACTCCTCATAACGATCAGCCACAGTCGCTACAAGTGCTTCTCTTAAAGCATTATCATCCATCGGGCGATGGGATAATTTTCTCAATCTTCTGGACAATTCCTTGTCGTGCAGAACATCCGCTAACCAACGTTCAAAATCCCCTCTTTCCAGATGATATCGTAATGTATCGACCGGTAATACCTCAAGAGCTTCCCGGAATTCCCATAAACTTGCAGCCGTTTCGGGCAAACCGGAATCACTATTCACGTGGAAATAAAAACGTTTTGATGCCGGAAGTGGCGCCCTTAAATATTTATGCAAATGTCGTACGTGAGGTACAATCCGACGTGCTACTTCAAACTCAATTAGTCGATAATTCTGCTTACCTTTTTTGCCGGTATTATTTTCACAATAATACGCCTTGCCAACCGGTTGACGGGTCAACTGTGACCAATCCATATCATCACATAAAGACTTATTAAGATTTTTTCGAAGTACCCGCAGATCATCCTTTTGATGCAATCTTGTTATGATCCAATGATCAAGAATTTTTAGAAGAGCCGGCGCGACCTGGCTTGGCTGATAACTGACGACACCGAATCCACCTTCTTTCATATTTTTTACCAAAAAACCTGTTAAGGCACCCCCTCCGGCGGGACTGAAACTATGTACCTCATCCAATAAAAACCAATGCGGGCGTCCACGCCGTGCCCGCAGATTGCAAGCTCCGCGTAACAGATTACCTACATAATCCACACGTTTATCCATGTCATAATAAGAGAGGTCAATGATCAGGCTGTTATTCGTATATTCCATTATCGTTATAACATCCTCGACAGGTGGTAAACTAGTTCCCGGTCCGCCCAGCAACAACGTATGAGGAAATGCACGCAACCCCCGATAATCTCCTTCGGGATCAATGATACAAATTTGATAACCATTCGTTAATAGTTCCTCGGCTAGTAATCCTGCCAGCCATGATTTACCACTCGCACTTGAACCGACAATACCCAAATTACCGCTTAGTAATTCAATGGGATCCATACGTACAGGTGTTCCACCTTCGACTTCACCTAATATCAGACTTCGCTCCGGTCGTTTCCGGTAATCAGGCATTTTACCGGAATACAAATTCTCCATCAGCAGCCTCACACCTTCGCCATTACTATAAGGCAGTATCACATCCGCCAGTTTTTTTATTTCCGGCATAGCATTGTCAACAGCAACTGCTATCTCTGCCAATTCAAAAAGACTTCTATCATTTTCTGCATCTCCGCAAGCGATGACATTATGCCTGGAATATCCCAATTCGTGTAATACCATCTGCAGACCCGTTCCTTTTGTTGCCCCGGGCGGTAATACCATTACAGCTCCACGATTATATTCAACAGTTGCTGCTCCCCCTGAGTCACGCAGAATATCAAGTATAGCCTCATCGTGCGGAACATGGGTAGCGGCAATGGCCATTCCACGTTCGAATGGAATATTCATCTCTTCAAGTTTTGTGATCAGATCCGGTGATATGCGGCCAAATGGTAAGACTACGGAATCATTTCGGGGATAAAAAATGGTGGCGCCGTCCTCTGAAACAATGGCCTCGAATAACTCCGCGAAAGGACCGGCAGCGCCGAAACTATTTAATGTACGCCCGGTTACAAGAATGAGTGTATATCCCTTCTCTTTAACCTTATGCAGGAGTTCCCAGGTTTCAGTAGCGATTCCCCCATTTTCAGCGAGAGTACCATCCAAATCACAAGCAAGAACTTTTAAATACATACGGCTTTGGTGTGCTATGGATGTGAATCAGTATTATCACATCTGTTTTAATGATACAGGAATACCGGAACCGGACTATCCTCAAGGAATGCACTTGTAGTTGAACCGAATGCTATTCTTCGGATAGCTGATACGGAATGTGCCCCTGCGACAACGAGATTACTATCATTTTGACTTATGAATTTTAAAAGACGGCCATCCGGAGGGCCTTCTTCCAGGCTTACTTCACGAATATCATTAAACCCATGAGATTTGAGATACGTAACAGCCAGATGTAACCGTAATTCGGATTCACTATGGTCATGTTCCGACTCACTTAACCGTACATGCACCACATCAATGTGTATATCATTCCCGAACGGCTGTAACTGTGCGAATCTCTGCATTGTTGAGGCCGAGGCATCACTGCCATCATGAGCAATCATCACTTTCTTAATATCAATATATTCATCACCTGCTACAAGGACCGGAATGATGCCCCTTTTTACAACCTGTGCCAGAGTTTTTGTTTTACGTTCAGGCCTGTTATAGAAGAAGTGAGGTTTTCTGCCGATGATCAGAATATCATGATATTTCATATCCTCTATGATCCTTTCAAAAGGGACTCCGCTTTTCACCCAATTGGCATGTTCAATATCCGCCTCTTCCACAGCTTGTTCAAATGTTTCGGTTAATCTCCTGGCTGTCTCAATTGCTTCACTGCTCAAATGGCGTTCAAGCATCTCAGAAAAATATATCGTTCCTATGCCACCGCCACCTGATTCAGTTGCAATATGTTTCGTATCAATAACAGCCAATCCCGATAATGAAGCCTTGAAACGCTTAGCTAATTCAATACCATACCGCGTGGCAACAGGCGTATCGGAATCAGGATCAAGAGCCACCAAAATGCGTTTTATCATTACACAAATATATTAGTCAGTGAATAGTATATGTTGATATTATATTTCACATTACTACACACTTTACTTTTATACAGCGATATTACTTTATTCTAACTTATGTTATAGCAATTTATTAGAACATTTTGATCAACTGATCTCTATGTGCAGGTGACTCAATATGATGTAGACAGATGCTCTGATCCACCTGAATTTAATGTGGATTTATTATTACCTGAATATCCTACTGATACTTCCTGGCTTTCCGTAATAACATCGATTATTCCTGCTGCCATTTGATCAAGTGGTAAAATACCATGTGCAAGATTCATTTCAACAATTACCTCAGGTAATTCCCATGTCAGGGAACTGGACCGGTCCTGTACCAATATTTGCCCACCATTTGAATGGATGTATCTGCTTCCTAAAACACCGTCTCTCCCACGGCCTGATAATAACACACCCAATACATTCGAACCATAAACATCCGCTGCCGAGCGGAAGAGTATATCTATGGATGGGCGGCAGGTATTTTCTCTTGGACCTTTATGTAGAGATATAACATTTTCCAGTCCATTACTTTTAATCATGATATGATATCCACCCGGTGCTATCCATACATGTCCGGGATATAACCTGGCACCGGCATATGCTTCATCTACTTGTATATGAGATAACTTATTGAGTTTTTCGGCAAATACTTTTGTATAGATTTTAGGCATATGCTGCGAAACTATTACAGGAACGGGAAAATCTGCCGGAAGACGCGGAATAATGTTCAGTAGGGCCTTAGGTCCACCACTGCACCCTCCCATAACAACAATATCGATTTTATGTTTAACCGGTATTTCCTGAAATGATGCAACTTCTTTAACTTGCCCCCGAACTTTTTTTTCTTGTAAATCTTTCCATAATAACCGGTGAGCTTTAACAGCTGATTTTATGACCGGACCTATCCTTTTTCTAAAATGCCGGTCCGCAAATAGAATGATACCCTGCTTTTCGGGTTTCGTAATAAAATCCCAAGCCCCATCTTCAACAGCTTCTAATGCCTTATGAGCTCCGTGTTCTGTTCTCTCACTTAAAACAACAATTGGTAACAATGGAAATAAGCGATTGATCTCCGCCAATGTGTCCATACCGTTTACTTTTTTACCGCTAATATCAAGTAAAACTATATCCGGTTCAGCTTTTGATATAGTATCAGATATATTACTGATACTTGAATAAGTACCGACTATCTCAATTTTTTTATCATCACGTAAGACACGACTTATAAGTTGTCGCACCAGCACTTCTTCATCGATGACCATTAAACGAATTATATTGTTTGAATTATTGAGATGTGGCATTACTAAACTCCTCTGGTTGTAATTGGGGCTGACATGTAAATAAGAGACTACTTATACAATAATAAAACCTATACCGTGAGTCTGTTGTAGGGAGATCGGGTGCCCTTACATTAATGGCAAATAGTTATAACAAGTAGTATGATCCCTTACAGTATAATATTTATTTTATTGCATTTACATTAATATTCTCTAACCCATCGTTATTACAATCTTATGTTCTTTTCCATCTTGTTTTAACGGAATTATACCTTTCCCATCATCTAATCCGGCTTTATGGCCATCAATCATTGCACTCTTTACTCCCTTTTCAACGTGCTCCGGATTCCGAACGTCAATTGTATAAATTGTGTCATTTCCATACTCATTATATTGAATCATGAACTTATCCCATTCCTTTGGTATACATGGATCCATTATAATTTTTTCACCTTCTAATATTTGGAATCCTAACAGCGATTCCACTATTATCCTGTACATCCAACCGGCTGAACCGGTATACCAGGTCCACCCTCCCCGACCAATATGAGGTGCGACACTATAGATATCAGCCGGCACTGAGTATGGTTCAACTTTAAAGGACATAACCTGTTCTTTTATTTTGGTATGGCTAACAGGACTCAACATAGACATTAACGAGCCCGCCCTGTCACCTTTGCCGAGCATTGCCATGGCGTATACCACCCATAATGCCGCATGTGTATACTGCCCGCCATTTTCACGTACACCGGGTATATACCCTTTAATATATCCGGGATTTTTTACGGTTTTATTAAATGGGGGAGTCAGTAATTTAATCAATCCGTCTTGCCCGGATACCAGGTGTTCTTCCACTGAATTCATAGCTTTAATCGTTTTCTCCTTTTCACCGGCACCAGACAATACCGACCATGATTGTGCTATTGAATCTATCTTACATTCGTCATTTTCTTTTGAACCGAGCGGAGTTCCATCATCGTAATAGGCGCGTTTGTACCAGTCGCCATCCCAACCTTCTTTGTTTAAGGCATCCTTCAATTCCTTTTGATATTTTCTATATCTTTCTGCTCGTTTAGTGTCACCTCTATCTGAACATTCGGGGATAAAATCATCCAGAATATCATAAAGGAAAAATCCCAGCCAAACACTTTCCCCTTTGCCATTATGTCCAACCTTATTCATTCCGTCGTTCCAATCGCCTGTTCCCATTAAAGGCAATTTATGAACTCCTTTCGTCAATGACCGGTCAATAGCTCTGCAACAATGTTCAAACAGTGTGACCTGCTCCTGGCTTACGCCCGGATGCAAATAGGCTTCCTCTTCCCCTTCCTCCAGACTACGGGCTTGTACAAACGGAATTTCTTCATCCAGAACATTACGATCACCTGTTCTCTTCAAATAAAATGCTGTTACATACGGCAGCCATAATAAATCATCGGAGAAACGGGTACGGATACCTCTGTTTGTCGGAGGGTGCCACCAATGCAGAACATCCCCTTCCGGAAATTGATGAGCGGCATGTAATAAAATCTGGTTTCTCGTCAGCTCTGGTAGCATATATATGAGCGACATTACATCCTGAAGTTGATCCCTGTATCCAAAGGCACCTCCCGATTGGTAGAAAGCAGACCGCGCCCAAATACGGCATGCCAGATTTTGATACTGTAACCAACTATTAGTCATTATATCAATAGCTGGTTCCGGAGTACTTATCTGTATTTTACCTAAAGTCTTTTTCCAAAAAGATGTTACATCATCAAAAGTACTTTTAATTCGATCGATATCCTGATATTTACTGACCAGCTTCTTTGCTTCCTCTTCATCATCCGCTTCACCCAAAAGGAAATAGAAATCAGCAGATTCATCCTTTTCGAGTTTAAATGTCAACTTAAAAGCTGAACAGGGATCTATTGAAGCTTTGGTATTACCACTGAGTGGCTTATACTGTTTCAATGCCATTGGATCATCCAGGTTTGAATTACGACCTATAAATTCTGTCCTGTCACAGGTAAAGGACTGTTGATGATCCGATTTACCCGATATGACTGATGCAAAAGCCACACGTCCCGCAAATTCATGGTTGTAGTAATTCGTTGCCAGAACAGATGTTGTATCCTCATCATATTTGCATATAACATACCTGGACATTTCATTTCGCAAGACACCCTGAACCCATTCGTTATATCGAAATAACGAATAGGTACGAGCCTGATCATTAAGATTTGTCAGACTTACCTTAATTATTTTTATAGAATCTTCCCGCGGAACATACTGCAATACCTGTTGTTCAAGTTGATGAGCAGATACTTTAAAAGATGTATAACCTAATCCATGCCTGACCTCATATTCTTCCTTTAATAGTACAGGTTCCGGTGTTGGAGACCAAAAAATGCCGGCATCATCATCCCTCACAAATATAGCCTCACCCGTGGGATCAAGAACGGGGTCATTTGACCAGGATGTCAATCGATTCTCCCTGCTGTTGCGGCTCCAGGTATAACCCGATCCTTTTTCCGTGACAATAAAACCAAAATGTTCGTTAGCTATTACATTAATCCAGGGCATGGGTGGAAATCCGCTCTCCCGGTCTGCAGGATTTACAAGAATGACATATTCATTCTTTTCCATGTCGAAACCACCAAACCCGTTAAAAAAGGTAAGCTCGTCAATTATTTTATTCGATTTATGAGGTGGGTCCTGATTTACCAATTTGCGCTCTTTGTCAGAAAAAACATGGCCAGGACCATGAGCTTTACGTATTATTTTCTGTTTTCCCTTTTTCTCTTCTTTTTCTTCGTCTACTTCATGCAGACTTAGATTAGGCAGTTTTCCATACATTACGATAGACGCGACCGTATGCATTAACGATAAATCCTGCTCGGGCATACCTTCACTGCGTCGAACAAAGACACCGCCTTTTTGATTTAGATATTGACGATCGGGTGATGCTTGTATAGCCTGTAATATTCCATTCTGTAATTCATCGGCATATGAGGGTGGATGATCGTTAAGAATCAAAAAATCCACTTTCAAACCTTTCATTCTCCAAAATTGATGTGCTTTTAATAATGTTCTGACGACTTTTAATTCCTCAAATTTTTTAATATGTAAAATTATCATGGGCAGGTCACCGGATATTCCATAGGCCCACAAGCTGGATTGCTGCAATTTGTTTCTGACTAAATCATTTTCTGATCCCCGTAAAGACGGATCACCGTAAAGGAGAGCACCGGCCATTTTTTGGAAATATAATGACCGCTCAATTGTTATATTGAGATTTTCCAACTCAATGAGCCCATATACTTTAGACAGCTCAAATACACGATCAACCGAATATGGATTATCAAAGCGATCTGCTAATGACACAGCCGCCTCACGAGTTTTGGCAACACCGATGCCCAGGGTTATTTGAATTTTTTCACCGGGATCGAGTTCAATGACTCTGCGCATACTCATGATCGGATCCAAAACATTTCCGGTAGTTCCAGATAAATGACTATTCATTTCGAGAGCACGGGGCTTATTGAGAGAATGGCCACGACCGATAAACCGATCCCGATCGGTTTCATATTCAATAGGCTCGGGCAGGTTTTCAAAATCTATGGCAGCCATCACATGAACCATCCACATGGTTTCTTCATCCTCCGCACGTGGCCTTCTTCGGGCAAGGATAGCATGTTGTTCAGGTAAGTATTCTGTTTGAACGAATAATTTTGAAAATGCCGGATGCGACTTATCCGCATTATCATCGTTAAGCACAATCTCCGAAAATGAGGTGATATCAAGTCGACGTGGTGTATCTTTGTAATTCGTTAATGTATAGCGGCGTAACTCAATGTCATCTTCCGGAGAGACACAGATCTCCATGAATGTCTCTAACCAGTTATCGACCCGGGCTAACTGAACTTTCCCTGAATGAAACCAAACATCGTACCGATCAGGTTTACGCCATGCCGGTTGTCGTCCAATTGACCAATATTCATCCGTATCCAGATCTCTGACATAGAGGAATGTCCCGTCAGCATCGGTTGTACGGTCAGCATGCCACCTGGTGAGCCTGTAATTATCATATGAAGTGAAACCGGTACCTGCATTGGTAATAACAGTATTGAAATGTCCATTAGAGAGCATATGAACCCTCGGAACCGGATCATTCAATCGCATTTCATCGATATGTTCAACAGCATAATGAACAGCGTGCTGTTCACTTGGTTCCAGGTCTATTTCTATCGGGTGAAACTTTGTAACCGGGATACCTTTAGGAATACGTTCCTGAAGCAATAACTCACAAGACTGCACTAACGTATCGGAATGAAACCGTTCCTGCATAATATTCGAAAGCAATACATTGGTTAAAGACAATAGACTCATACCCTGATGATGGGCCATATATGTCTTAACAATACCGCTATTCTGATCAGGAGGTATACGATTTTTTGTATAATCTATGGCTTCATAAAAGCCCAAAGGCCCGTATCCGCCCTCTTTTTTGATATAATCCAGGTTTTGGATGGATGATTGTAAGTCGACCATCAATGAGAGCATAGATGCATAGGGCGCGACTACATATTCCTCGGCAAGTCCACGGCGCAATCCCAATCCGGGCACACCAAACGCCCTATATTGATAGTTAAAATCAAGATTTAACAAATAAAAAGCACTTTCTGAGTAACCCCAGGGTTGATCATTGCGTACCCCATATGTCTTCTGCCAATTAACAACATTTTGGTAAGTTTCACTCAAAAGGGTCCCCCGATATAGTCTCATAAATATCAATGGCATTAAATACTCAAACATTGTTCCACCCCATGATAACAAGATCTCATTTCTTCTGACTACCGTGAGGCGCCGGCTCATACGGAACCAATGTTTAGGTGGGACTTCCCCTTTAGCAATTGATATGAATGAAGCCACACGTGCTTCACTGGCCAGTAAATCATACACACTGTCGTCTAATTCAGCCCGGTCTACATTATAACCGATACTAAACAGGTTTCTATCCTTCTTATAAAGAAAGCTAAAATCCATTTCATTTATTATCTCACTACACCAGTTTGCCAGGCGAACCGAGGTTGTGATCCATTCATTTATATTTTCGACTGACTTTTTCCAGATGCCGTTTGTACTGGAAGAATCATTTTGTTCCGTTAACAATTGATTACGAAGAGCATTTAACGATTGCATATGATCCATTGTGTCGGGTATATGCACACGATCCTTCTCAATAGGAAATATTTTATTTATTTCCTCAAGTTGACTAACAACCTGATGATAAATTTGATCGAAACAACACTCAACTTCCTCAAGAACCTTATCCCCCAGGTTAGAACGAATCGGCGCGAGGGATACATCAGCCAGTGATTTGCTTACCGGTCTGAGATTAATTAAAACCGTAACCCAATCGGATATTTTTCCCGGAGCTTTTTGGGGTATCAACAATTCAATTTCTTCCAACATATCACGTATTTCTTTTATCAAACCTGAAATGATAATATGTTCACCCAGTAATTGTAATGTCTCTTCAAGCATGTTTACACTATCTCTCAACCCTTCAAAAAAAGATGGATTGGGCCATAACTTCGGGCCTACTTCGAGTAACGCTTGCTTAAGTGTTATAAGAGATGCCACCAGATTTCCCGAATCAACTGTAGAGATGTATCGGGGATTTAGAATGGCTCCAATTTTAGTATTATACCAGTTATAGTAATGCCCCCGATATCGTTCTAATAGTCGAAGAGAACCAAGCATTTCTCCTAATCTGAAAAGAAACTCATCACGCGTCAAATATCCGAAATCGTAAGCTGATTGAGTAGATAACAGGGCTAATCCAATATTTGTCGGAGATGTACGGGGAGCGGGTTCACCGGCGGGTTCTTCCTGTACATTATCGGGAGGTAACCACGAATGATCGGGACCCACAAATTTATGAAAAAACAACCAGGTTCTCCGGGCATATACACGTAACTTTTCCTTTTCTTCTGCCGTTAGTTCCTCTTTTTCATACTTTGCGGCCTGACTGATATACCACGCTATGAAAGGTGCTGCTATCCAGGAACCCGCAATTGGAAAAACAAATACTAAGGCTACGGGATGAGTCAAATCCGTTAATGCAAGAGCAATAATCCCCCAAATCACAGAACTTCGCATGTAAACAATATAGCTTAATAGATTATTTCCCGTTTCAAGTTCCGTATGATAGGCTGATGTCCATTCCAGGAGATTCTTTTTTGTTAGAAACATTCTCCAGATAGTCAAAACAACGGCACCAACCTGAAGGATAGCCTGATGTGCCAACATAACAAACGACATAACTGCCTGCATGCTGTTTGCTTTCAAATCACTTAATATTTTTTCGAAATATATTTTCCAAGTGGCCCTGGGCGACTTACGAAAAATGGCAGTTATAAAGTCATTATATATCGGGAATGCAAAAATAAAGACAGCTGCAATGGTCCAAAACAGAGAGGCCCCGGGATAAATCGTCCATCCCAATAATAAAAATATCAAAATCGAAAAGGGAGTAATTGAGCGTCGCAAATTATCAAACACTTTCCATCGGCCTAAATGACTGATATGATTTTTGCGCCAACCCCCGCCTGCGGGAACTTTTGGCATTAACCAGTATAATAATTGCCAGTCTCCCCGAACCCATCTGTGTTGTCTTTTGGAATACGTTTTATATGTAGTAGGGTAATCATCGTAGAGTTCTATATCTGTAACAAGTGCGGCCCTGATATAGTTACCTTCCAGAAGATCGTGTGAAAGTACGGTGTTTTCAGGAAATTTTTGCTCCAGAGCTTTACGAAACACGTCGACATTATATAATCCTTTACCTGTATAAATTCCCTCCCAAAACAGATCCTGATAAGCATCGGAAACAGCAGTAGTATATGGATCGAGGCCGACGTTTCCTGAAAAAATACCAGCAAAAATTGTTTGTGAAGCCGACTCAGGGGGTATGGCAATTTTGGGTTGAAATACGCCATAACCTTCGACAACACGCCCTTCTTTTTCATCAAATACCGGCTCATTCAATGGATGGGCGGCCGTTCTTGCCAGATCGTTTGCACTTCCGGGTGGTAATTGAGTGTCAGCATCAAGTGTTATAACATACTTAATGGCATCGTTCGCAATAGTTTTACTGAAATCACCGACAATCGTTGAAAAACTGGTATCTGCATCAGGATTACGTAATAACTTATTCAATTCTTCAAGTTTACCTCTTTTGCGCTCCCAACCCATCCAAACACCCTGTTGCTCATTCCATTGCCGGTCACGTTGCAACAGAAAAAATCGAATTTCTCTACCCTCATTATGTTGGTGGTTAAGTAGATCGATGGCTTCTGTAGCAGCAGCAAGAATATCTTTGTCTTCCGGCATATGTTGATCCGGTGCATCTGTAAAGTCACTCAGTAAAGCAAAAAACAAATTGGGATCGGGGTTAGCCAGGGCTCTCGCCTCAAGAGCATCAACTTGCTTTCTGGCATCATCGGAAGAGGTAAGGAGTGTAGGAATCACAACCAGTGTTTTACTTTCTTTCGGTATTCCAGCTTCAAAACCCATTTTGGGCAAAATATGTGGAGGAAATAGAATAGTGACCAGTCTGTTCGTAAAAGCGATAGCTAAATCAAGGGCGGGAAATAATGATGTTATACCAACAATAATCAATAATAAATCAGATGGCTCCAACAGCCATGTAATGAGAAGGGCTCCCAGCATTAAACAAGCGGTTATGAAAAATACCGGAAACAAATAAATCCTGTTATGATTATAGGCAAAGCGTCTGAGATGCTCACGCCATTTGGGCTTATATCCGATACTCTTTTCCATAGACACTAAGCCTGCATCAATTAAATAGTAACCTAAGTGTTTCGTTTTAATTTCAGGCTCTTTTTGCCGATTTACGGATTCCTCAGCAAGCAACAAGGCCTGTTTAGCAATCTCAAATTCGGTAAACTTCGATCTTTGGGATAGGTGCTCAACAATCTTTCGATACCGGTCTCGTGTTTTGAAATCCATATTTGGATATATACCGGAAGGATCAAGACGCAATATTCGCTCAACGACAGAACTGTTTTCAACAAATGTTGACCATTCAACTTCAGAAGCTTCACGCAGAGATATCACAGCATTTCGAACACTGACCTGTAACTGCGTCTGTCTTTGAGCTTCATTACGCGTTTCCACTTCAAGTGTTGTCTGCCATGCACGGAACTGCCAGTCGAACCAAATGCGTTCCGGTTCTCTTAAAATACCAGAGGTTTGTAATTTCATCGCTACAGTCACAAGGAAAGCCGGATTTAACGGACTATGTTGCATAGCCATATCCGCTAAAATATTAAGCGTATTCGTCGGTTCTTCAGGTCTGGTATTTGCTATTTTATCGACCCACTTGTTAGCTTCTCTCCGAATTTCCCTGTTTTCAAGTATTTGCCTTGCCCTCATTTCAAGACGCTGAACAAGAATAAATCGAAGCATAATGGGAATGGCCCACAATTCACCTAATAATAACGGTTCCCGTTCCTGGTAGGCCCTTACAAAAAGTTCCACATTTTGCCTGTCCAGCACATTGTCTGTTAAGGTAGCCAGTTCATGCATGATCTCATACACACGGGGAAATTTCCTAAATGGACCGCTTTTTATCCTTGGAAGTTTCCGGTAATAAGCTGTTGGAAAATCTTCCTTAATAAGCTGTAATTGTTCCTGTATGATGTAAAAGTTGTCAATGATCCATTCACCTGCAGGTGATATTTCTTCTTCCTGCTTTGCTGACGCTGCCAGAATACGATAAACATCCGTTAATGTATGAGTCGATTTTTCCAGTATAGGACGCAATTCCTGCAAGGGGCCTGTAGACGTAACAAGCTCTCTTCCTTGCGATAACTGGCGAGCTTTCTCAGCAAGGTATTCCGGATTATAAAGAATGGAAGTATCTGTTTGCGTCATCTAATACTTTTACTTATAGAATATTCTCTCTTATGATGATACGCGGTAATAATATTATGTCCTTTGGAATAAAGATTATTCCCCTTTACGTTAATTGTGCCAACCTACCAGCCATTAACAAATAACGATCGAGTTGTCGCTTATGTACAAATATACATCCAATAAATAGCTATGATGTGAACTTTAGAACAGTTTAACTGCTGAATATTAGCTACTTATATCCTGTCACTTATTTTTTTTATAATCATAAATCAATATTCATTGTATCATTGATTTACCCTTTATCAAATATTTTCAGCCCATAATTCTCTCAAATCTTTGGTCAGAATAGCTCTTATATCTTCCGATTCACCCAAACTTATATATTTATTCAGCACATGTAACACGGCTTTCGTTGCAGCTTCGGAATTAAGATACCCGGCAGGTTCTAATTCTTTACCCACTCTCCTGAAAAATTCCTCTTTATGAAATTTTACAGGTTTCCCTGTGACCTGATAACCTTCAAAAAAGATGCCTCTAACTAACAGGGGCATTTGAGCCGTCAAGTCGAATAGAGCTTCAAAAGGCAAACGATCCCTCAGTGCAAATAATACCCCTCTAAGTGCATGATAGGCCACTTTTTTACGTGAATCACCCATTTCTGATGATATATCGTTTAACCATTTATTAGTCTCCTGGATGGTTGTATCAAATACAGAAAGTCCACTTGTTGCCATACCTTACGGTCCCGTTAATCATCTGTTTTTATTATTACACACAGAGCTATATATAGTTCGAAACCTCAAAAATTTCACACTGAGATTACAAAATCAGCTTCCTTGTTAATAGATAGGAATCATTATCAAGGGCTGAAATCAGGAATCCCCTACCTGTCTTGTGAGAGCTATTACTACAAGCTATTATTATTCCTTAAGCTATATTTAAAAAATAACAGGTAGTTACTATGCTTATTTCACAACCGGATATACATTTTCAGGTCATATAAAGTATTAATGTATGAGCGATAACAGATACAACATTAACGTCGACCATCTCAAGGCGGACATCTCACAACATATATGGGATTCAAAATACCGTTACAGAACCGGAGATATTATCCATGATCAAACCATTGAAGATACTTGGTATCGAGTAGCACGGGCTCTTTCATCGGCAGAATCGAAAAACAAAGAGATGTGGGAAGAACAGTTTTATCACACCTTATTTAGTTTTAAATTTTTACCAGGTGGAAGGATACATGCAGGTGCCGGGACCAAACATCGCGTAACATTATTCAATTGTTTTGTGATGGGTATCATTGAGGATTCTATGAACGGTATTTTTGACGCTTTGAAGGAGGGTGCCCTGACCATGCAACAAGGCGGCGGGGTTGGATACGATTTCTCAACATTACGGCCGTCCGGTACGATTGCAAAAACAACCGGCACCATAGCCTCCGGACCTGTTTCATTTATGAAAATATGGGACAGTATGTGTGCGACACTTTTATCTACCGGGGTACGACGTGGAGCCATGATGGCAACTCTTCGTTGTGATCATCCTGATATAATGGATTTTATCGAGGCAAAAAAAGATCCGCATATTCTACGAAATTTCAATCTTTCCGTGCAAATCACTGACGAATTCATGCAGGCAGTGACTAATGATGATGAATGGCGGCTTGTATTTCCGGCTGGTAAATTGGATCACATCGGATCATATAATAAATCTGAAACTGTGATACGCCGTTGGTCTGGCGAATCAAAGCATCAACCCTGTCTGGTATTGGGACATATTAAAGCCAGAAAGCTTTGGGATAAGATCATGGAGGCTACTTACAATTATGCTGAACCCGGGGTTTTGTTTCTGGATCATATTAATCGACTGAATAATTTGTCTTATAGAGAATATATTACAACGACTAATCCTTGTGGAGAGATACCCCTTCCTCCTTATGGAGCTTGCGATCTTGGTTCAATTAACCTGACGGCGTTTGTAGCACAACCGTTTACGAATAACGCCCATATCCAATTTGATCAAATTGAACAAACCGCCGGAACGGCTGTGCGAATGCTCGATAATGTAATAGATATTTCTCATTTCCCTCTTCAGGCACAGGAGGATCAGGCTAAGGGAGCACGCCGTATAGGTATTGGGATAACCGGATTGGCAGATACATTAATTATGCTGGGCCTGCATTACGGTTCACGACAAGCAAGAGACGTAGCTGTTGAAATCATGAAAAGCATAACTCACACAGCTTATCGTACTTCCATCGAATTAGCTAAAGAAAAAGGCTGCTTCCCTTATTTTAAGAAGAACGAATATTTAAATGGTAAATTTATTCGGTCTTTACCGGAAAAAATACAATCCGATATTGCCAAACAGGGTATACGAAACAGCCACCTGATATCCATAGCTCCAACCGGCACTATCAGCCTGTTAGCCAATAATATTTCCAGTGGCATCGAACCGGTATTTAATTTCAAATATAAACGCAAGGTGCTTGAGATGGATGGGGCTTATTCCATTTATACCATTACCGATTTTGCTTATCAACAATGGAAAGATTTACATAACAATGATCCTGCACATTTACCTGATTATTTTGTGACTGCAACTGAATTAAATCCAAAGGAGCACCTTGAAATGCAGGCTGCCCTGCAGGATTATGTCGATAACGCCATTTCCAAAACGATCAACATACCCGAATCCTATCCGTTGGAATCATTTCGAAGTATCTATGATATAGCGTACGACAAGGGTTTAAAAGGATGCACTACCTTCCGGCCTAACCCAGTGACAAGCTCCGTATTAACACCCGAAGAAGATGAACAAAAGGGTGATCATATTGTTACCGGAGCCGATGCTTCTCATTGTTGCAGCATTGAACGTGAAGCAGATTAAAGGTGCTTTACCTGATACTATCGTAACCGCCTGAGACACCCTTTTTAGAAAATACGACCTGCCATAATTGATTCTTACGCGCCCGGAAGGCCCCTGCACTCATCAAAAGATAATAAGTCCACATTCGGTAGAATCTGTGATCGTAACGGTCGCCAAGTTTATTCCAGTTTTTGGTAAAATTTTCATACCAGGCCATCAACGTTTTATCATAATAAACCCCGAAATTATGCCAGTCTTCCATAACGAATAACCCTTCACTGGCAAGGGCAATTTGTCGGGTTGACGGGATCATGCCATTCGGAAAGATATATTTGTGTATCCATGGATCCGTCGTTACCATAGAAATATTACTCCCAATGGTATGTAATAATAACAGCCCCTCATCCCTCAGACATCTATTCGCAACCTGCATGAACGTTCGATAGTTTTTGCTTCCAACATGCTCGAACATTCCGATTGATACAATTCTGTCAAATTTATCGTCCAGATCACGATAATCTTGTAAACGAATTTCAACCGGCAAGTCTTTGGATCTTTCATTACCTAATTTTACCTGTTCTCGTGAAACGGTAACACCAACAACTTCAGCACCATATTTCTCTGCGGCAAAATGTGCGAAACTGCCCCATCCACAACCGATATCCAACACACGCATACCCTTTTCCAAACCTATTTTCCGACATATAAGATCGAGTTTGGCCTCCTGGGCATCATCAATATTATCAGCTTCTTTCCAATATCCGCAACTGTAAACCAGGCGTTTATCAAGCATCTTTTTAAATAAATCATTACCCAGATCATAGTGATGCTCACCTACTTTATACGCACGTGACCTGCTTTGCATATTCACAAGTTTAGCTGTGATTACATTCCATATTGCCGACGGATTCCATTTCACCTGCTGATCAATATTTGATCGTAAAATTCTGTTAAAGAATTCATCTAAAGCATCCGAGTCCCACCATTCATCCATGTAAGCTTCACCCAACGCTAACGATCCACCGGCTAGTACACGGTCATATAAGTCGGGGTTATGAATTTTTATATCCCAGGGACGATCCCCGTTTACTTTAATATCTGCCAGGTCTAATAAGTTTTTAATTGTAGTCTTTTTATCCATTATATCCTCGATTTATGTCATGAAAGACTTCAACCGTTTTTTAAAAATATTCGATAAACCTAACAATGTCATGAACTAATACGTTCATTATGTGATTTTTTAATTCAGGCGCATAGGTTATGATGATTTATTGCTGCCATATAATTTTATGTCTCTACCTGATTTTGAAGCCTCATAACCCGACATGATATCAAGTACTTCTTCTGTTATCGCTCTTTGCCGTTGATTCCTGTAATTAATATTCAACTGATCCAGCCGTTCATCAATCTTCTTTTCTGCAGCCTGCATGGCCGTTAACCGACTGGAATGTTCGCTGGCGAGCGACTCGGCAAAACTCCTGTACAGGGATACAAAAATATACTGCCTGACCAATGACTTGAAGATCTTCTCGGGCGACATGGTATAGGCAGGCAACATCCGCGTTTCCCACTTCTTTTTTGACAAATGTTCAAGCCATTGTGGATCGAGTGGTAATAATTGTTGCATCCTGGGTGCATATGTTGTCCCTGAAACCGGTTTATGATGAAAAAGAAGGATGTCATTTATGCCTTCAATCTCTTTCCAGTTCTCAATTTGTAACAATATATCCTGGATAATCTTATTTATACCACCAATAGAACCCGGCACTTCGAAATAATCATCTACACTCCAACCCCGTTCACCCAAACTTGCCATTGTTCGCCGTCCAAGAGCAATCATTTTAAATTCATCTGCATCATAATCTCGAACCTTTTCAGTAAAATGATCAGATATAAGTTCATTGAAACGGCCGCACATACCCTGTCCGGCACCAAAAACAATGACTCCGATAGTACGCTTCTTCCTTTTTTCGGGAAATGCAAAAGTCGCTATTTGATACTGACGTAGTACAATCTGCATTCCCATTTCCACGGTTCTATAGTAATCACCTAACGACTCAACAGCTAGCTCATACTGACGAATACTAACCTTAGCTAATATTTTCATTGTTTTCACTACGGATAGTAACTTATCGGCACTCTGAATCTGTCGTTTTATAAGCTCACTTGTCTGCATCCTGATTCTTATCCATCATTTTTTTTATTTCTTGTCTCATTGCATTCAATAGTTTTTGCCTGTCCTCATCTTCCAGTTTTTTACCGGCATTTATACGGTTACAAAGTTCAGAATATTCATCGGTCACTACCTTCCGGATAAGCATTTCAGCTTCTTCAATTTGCTCGATTGAACATTCATCTAAGAGGCCATCCACAGTTGCCAGTAAAATGGATATTTGCTCTTCAACTTTCAGGGGCTCATATTGCACTTGTTTCATCACTTCCCTGACTCTGCGTCCATGTTCTATAGTTTTTCGAGTTGCTTCGTCCAGACGGGTACTGAAACGGGAAAAAGCTTCAAGTTCCTGGAACTGTGTATACGACAGTCGTAATTTATTAGCTACGGCACGGTAAGCAGCCAGTTGTGCCTTTCCGCCAACCCGGGATACGGATTTACCGACATCCACAGCCGGTAAAATTCCTTTTTGAAAAAGAACCGGTGACAAATAAATTTGTCCATCTGTTATGGATATCAAATTAGTTGGAATATATGCTGAAATATTCTGCGCCTGTGTTTCAATAATAGGCAAAGCCGTTAGAGATCCGCCACCGTACTCGCTCTTCAATTGTGTTGACCGTTCCAGTAACCGGGCATGTATATAAAAAATATCACCCGGATACGCTTCCCTTCCCGGGGGCCTTCGCAACAATAATGCCAGTTCGCGATAAGCCCTTGCATGCCAGGTTAAATCGTCGTACACAATCAATACATCCTTGCCCTGTTCCATAAAATATTCACCTATTGTGGTAGCTGCGTAAGGTGCTATATATTGAAGCCCGGGCGGATCATCACCGGAAGTCATTACAATAATGCATCGTTCAAGAGCATCGTGTCTCTTTAGATCTGCAATCACTTTTGCTATAGAGGCTTTTTGCTTACCGATACCACAGTAAATACAAATTACATCATCAGCCTTCTGATTGATTATCGTGTCTACGGCTATAGCCGTTTTCCCTGTTTGGCGGTCACCCAAAATCAACTCTCTTTGTCCACGCCCTATTGGTATTAGTGAATCAATCACTTTAATTCCCGTTTGAAGCGGCCTGTTTACCGGTGCCCTGCTCATTATTGCAGGAGCTCTGCGTTCTACCGGTCTGCGTTCGAGCACGGGAATCATACCCATTTCATCAAGTGGGCGTCCCGCTGCGTCGATCACTCTACCCATTAACGCTTCACCAACAGGGACATCCAGCACACGGCCAGTCGGATGTGCTTCATCTCCTGCCTCAAGAAATTCACTTTCATCGAGAAGGATGATTCCCACTTCATCCGGGTCCAGATTATATGCCATTCCAAGAAGCCCCCCGGGAAAACGTACTAACTCTTCCGACTTCACATTCGGTAAACCGTCAACCCTCACAATCCCATCTCCAACAAACTTAATAGTACCGATCTCTCTTGGAGAAAGGTCCGGTTTATAACCTTCTAAAGACCGGTTTATGACCTTTATCGTTTCATCCAGCACGATAGATAAGCCAAGGATATTTTTATCTTTATCAACTGTCATTATTTTTATTGATCAGTCTTATCATTTAACCCGGATTCAACCAGTTTTCCACTATTTTTTTTATTTATGACTTCGCCGATCCGTTCTTCAAGGGCCTCTTCCAGGGCATCACTGATCCGCTCCTGAAGCATCCCCATATAACTATCAAGGGTCCAGGCCAGTTTTCGTCCGCCAAATCTGATTTCAATGCCAAATCCCAATTCCGAAGAAATTTCAAAATGTGGTTCCACTTCTTCTCCAAATTGTTTCTTCACTATTTTTTTGATTTTCTCACGCCATCTTTCCTGAACTTCAAATCTTGTTTTTATCACCATCTTCTTATCCGATTCCTTGACCATATCGGAAATTTTTTCCCAATCTTCTTCCTTGAGTTCTTTCATCCGCTCAAAAAACACCGTTATAGCTTGTTGTTCGATTTCCACATTGGCTAAATCACGCATCATCCTCCTTGCCACAGCCAAAATCTGAGACTCCACACGCTGCGAAAGATCATGAAGAAATGTTTTTTGTTCCCTTATTATGGCTTCACGCCAATCTCTTTCAATTTTATCGACTTCTTCCCTCGCATTATGCATCAGTTTCTTGCGATAATTATTCGCATCTTCCCTGGACTCCTCCAGCATTGCTTGTTTTTTCTGTTCCAGTTCAAGATTTTTGGCTTGATACTCTTCCGACTCTTTTTCGGCTTCTTCCAGTTTTATACGGGCATCATTAAGCCTGTTGGATATCGTCTCCTCCCTTTTAGCCATCGCTTTTATAATGGGGCCATATAGAAATCGTTTCAGCAGAACCAGAAGAATCAGAAAATTGACGATCTGTGCCAGAAAAGTGAACCAGTCGATCTGCATGGTTATCCCCCAACCTGTTTAATGACAAAATCCCAGAATGGATTCGCAAAGATCAATATCAACGCGACAACAAAACAATAAATGGCCGTTGATTCTACCATAGCCAAACCCACAAATAATGTTCGGGTAAGCGTACCGGATTCATCGGGTTGTTGTGCGATGGCGCTTAACGCTTGTGCCAGGGCACGTGCTTCGCCAAATGCGGGGCCCATTGACCCGATGGCTATCGTAAAACCTGATACTATAATCGATACCATTCCGATAATACTAATACTGTCCATAATCACTCCCTTGTGAATTTCAGATTGATTGTTTAAAACTCCCGGTTGTATCCTGATTATTGTTCTCCCCATGAACCCTGGTAGCCGAAGCGATATATACAAGTGCAAGAATAGCGAATACATATGCCTGTATAAAACCTATCAACAAACCAAGTACCTGCATAATAACTGGAAAAAATAATGGAGCCAGACTCAATAAAATGGCTACCACCAGAGTGCCGCTCATGATATTTCCGAAAAGACGTATGGCAAGTGCCATTGTTCTTGACAGTTCACCAATAATATTGAACGGCAACATAAAAGGAGTCGGTTTAACATATTGCATCAGGTATCCTTTTACACCCCTGGTGACGATTCCGAAAACAGGTACGGCTACAAAGACACAGGCGGCCAATGCGGCTGTTGTTGATAATGATGCCGTTGGAGCACTCGTACCCGGTATGATAGTGATGATATTCGAAAAAACGATGAAAAGGAAAAGTGTACCTATGAATGACAAATATTTTTGCGGTTCCTGCTGACTTGCTTCCCGAATCTGATCCTGAATTATTGATACAATCGATTCAAGCAGGTTTTGCCATCTTGATAGTCCAGGCCCGGATGTAAGATTTCTGGTAATTAACCACGAGCTGATCCAAAGCAATAAAATCACGGCCCATGAATAAATAAGGGTGGCGTTTATCTTAACAAAATCCCACTGCCAGTATATGATATTATCAGGATTGAATTCCATTATCAGCCATTTCCTTTTTTTTGATTTGCATCGAGTGCGGTTTTAAGAATAAAATCATTACTACCCGCATCGTAATAAAACCGATAAGTGACATTACCAGGCCGATCCACCCTTGTTGCAGTATGAGATACAGTCCGGTTAATACTATAACCATTCGTATAAACAAACTCGCTATCAAGAGGATAAAGGGATGCGGCCTGTTGTTTAAATTTTGTACGGTAAACCACAAACCCCCGAAATAGAATAAACCCAAAATTATACCAACGATCAGATAAACTGTTAACCATATAATAGTATTCATGCGACCTCCGGTTTCATTAATTTTGTACGTTTTTTATGCAGCATTCCCCTCAGGAAGAAAGGAATCACAATTGCTGTCGTAGCTGATATAAGAACGACATCTGCAAACATTTGGCTTGATACGGCCCATGTACCCAAATCATATCCCCGTTGAAGTATGATTAGCGCAATCTCGGCCCTCGGTATCATACTAATTCCTAATAGAACGGCACTTGATTTTCCTATCAATGCAGCTGCAGGTACACCTGCACCGATAAATTTTCCAATTACGGCAGCTGTTAATAATATTATGAAAGGTACGATAGAGGCCATTAAGGCAGCATGCTCAACGCGCAGGCCTATACCTACAAAAAAGAAGGGGACGAACATATCATGCAGCGATTCAAAAGAGGCGTCATATTTGACGGCATCCGGATCGCTGCTGAAAATAAGTCCGGCAAAAAATGCACCGATAGCAACAGAAAAACCCAGTAATCCGGCTGTTGCAGCAACAATCAGTCCGATACCGGCAACAACCAACATGGCACTTTTACCGGCGTGAAGCTTCTTTAAAAAACTGGTTATATGTCGTTCGAGGAATTTTGCGATGATAATACAGAACCCGGTAAACAAGATGAGTTTGATCAGGAATATGACCAATGTTGTACTCACTACCTGCAATATTTCCGTACTACCCGCTTGTAAAACAGGAGCAACTGTAAATAACAACGCCATTAGAATTATTCCGGAAATATCATCCAATTCGGCAACATCCAATAATATTTCACCAAGTGGAGTATTAACCACTTTTGCTTCCTGCCAAAGGGATACCGATATACCAATACTCGTTGCAGTAAAGGCCACGCCAATGAACATACTTTGGATCAAAGTCCAGTTTAGGAGCACATGAGCAACAAGATAACCCAACATACCACTTAACAGGATATCCCCCACCCAAATAACCATTGCTTTAGGCAGCCATTTAATCAATCTCCCCAGTTTATTTTCCAAACCAACCCTGAACAATAATGCGATGATACCGAGATTAGCCAGAAAGTCGAATATTTGATTACCACCACCCGATAAAACATGCCATTCACCATCCGCCAGACGCAATAAAAAACCTATGATAATATACCCAACAAGAGCCGGCAGCCCCATTTTTTTAAAACCTGCCTTAATAAATATAGCAGCTACGACTATACCACCGACAATTAAAATGATCATAGGTATAAACCAGTCCATTTAGCTTCTCCCGCTTTCTTTACTGACCCAATACCAGGCATTCAGACAACCCACACCGATGCCAAAAACTAACAACATCAATGTCCATGAATATTCGCCCGGATAATGTGTGTCAATCCAAATGCCCAAAGCCAGGAAAATAAGGGCCGGTATGGAAACCGACCAGCCCACTAATCCGAACATACCAAGACCATACCATAATCCGCGATTTCTTTCTCGTCGCGCCTTAAGTTTACGGTCTTCTTTTTCACCTATTTCTTCGGCAAATCCTTCGCTTTTATCTGTCAAATCATCCACCATTCAAGCAGCTCCTTTTAAAGTCGTTTTTCCTGCAATTCAATGAAACGTCGAACAAAATCAGCCTCGAGTTTCTCCAAAGCCGACCTGCTCATCTTTTCATTTTCTTCCAACCGGTTAAATTCCTCACGTACTGTTTGTTCCAGTAAACCCAGGTCGTCACTTTGAACAGCATTAAGTACGGATATCAACACTTCATACCCATTTTTTACAAGAACACCTTCATCAACCGCTAAGAATTGTTCTTCATCACCCGACTCATAGATTAGGATTCCTGGTACTAATACAGCGACGAAATCGATATGATGAGGCAAGAGGCAAAATGACCCGTTCTCAGCTTCGGCAATTACTTTTGATACCGGTGTATTCACAATAATTTGTGAGGGTATCATTATTTTTAAATGCATTTTATCGACTTCCATTGCTGCCGGCCTCCTCTATTTTGCCAATCATATAAAGTGATTGTTCCGGGTAATCGGCAAACTCATCATTTAAAATTCTACTGCACCCATCAATAACATCCTCAAGCTCCACTAACTTTCCGGAGAAACCTGTAAATTGTTCTGTCACATAAAACGGTTGAGTCAGGAAACGCTCCAGCCGGCGTGCCCGATTTACAATAAGCTGATCGTTACGGGACAGTTCTTCCATACCCAACATCGCAATGATATCCTTCAACTCTTCGTAATTCGCCAGTGTTTCACGAACATCCCGGGCTATTCTATAATGTCGTTTACCTACTTTGGTAGGGGTCATCATTTTAGAATCGGATTGCAACGGATCGATAGCCGGATAAAAGCCCTGACCGGCCCGTTCACGCGAGAGCACAATAAAAGCTGATAAATGTGAAAATGTATGTGTAACAGCCGGATCCGTAAAATCATCCGCCGGCACATAAACAGCCTGCACAGAAGTAATTGCCCCTTTTTTTGTATTACAAATGCGTTCCTCGAGCTCTGCCAGTTCGCTGCCCAGGGTTGGTTGGTATCCAAGCCTTGAAGAAATACGCCCCATCAATCCCGATACTTCAGAACCGGCTTGAACAAAGCGAAATATATTATCAATCAGAAGAAGAACATCCTGCCGGGCATCATCCCTGAAGTATTCGGCCATAGTCAATGCCGCCTGCCCAACCAAAAACCGGGCACCCGGCGGTTCGTTCATTTGTCCATATACCAAAACGGAGTTATCCAGAACCTGTGCCTCTTGAATCTCCCTGTATAGTTCTTCCGCTTCACGACAACGTTCCCCGATACCACAGAATAAACTGATACCTTCGTGTTTGGTAACCATGTTATGAATGAGTTCCATGATTAATACTGTTTTACCGACCCCGGCACCACCAAACATTCCGGCTTTGCCACCTCTTTCGAGGGGAGATAATAGGTCAATAGCTTTAATTCCTGTTGTCAATATTTCCTGACTTGTCGACTGTTGAGAAAGGGGAACACGTGTTTGATGTATTGACCTCCATGTACCACCCTCCAGAGGTTCTTTTTCATCCAGTGGCTCTCCTAATAAGTTAAATACCCTTCCCCTCAGCCTTTCACCAACAGGAACCTGGATGGCATGCCCGGTATCAAAAACCTTAGTACCGCGTGCCAAACCCTGAGTGGCTGTAATTGCTATTCCACGAACTGTTTCCGCATTGAGGTGCATGAGAACCTCGATCTTAATATCGCCCAATGTACCTGTTTCCAGCAGCGTATAAACTTCCGGTAAAGCATGTGGAAATTTTGCATCAACTATACTACCCCTGACTGACACAACCGTACCCCAATTAGATGAACGTGCCGTCCCCTTTTCATCATTCATCATTGATTGCTGCTCATATCCGTTCGGTTGTTCAAACATTATTTGATATCGTGACTTTATTTTCGGCTTTAAATACTTTCGGAATTATTTCAAATAAATTATCAGGGTTAACTGAAATAGAATCGATCCCGGCCTCAACCAGAAATATTGAGTAATCCGGATCGAATCCCGATGCATCACTGCTAAAACTAACATGACGTTTGGCTTTATGGGCTTTCCTGATGAAGTTTTCTATCATTCTCTTGACAGCGTCAATATTCTCGTTAAAAATGATTGACAAATCACTCATATCCTTCTCCACACCCAGTATCATCTGTGTCAAATCAACTGAACCGATTGAGAAACCATCAAATCGACGTGCAAACTCTTCGGTCAAAATAATGTTGGCCGGTAGCTCGCACCTCATATAAACTTTTAGCCCTCTATGACCTCGTTTTAAACCAAATTTGTCCATTGTATGTAGCACCCGGTCAGCTTCTTCAGGAGTACGGCAAAATGGGATCATCACAATGATATTATCCAGGCCCACTTCTTCCCTGGCTTTCTTTACGGCGCGACATTCAAGCGAAAACCCATCCCTGTATATCTCATTATAGTAGCGAGAGGCTCCTCTCCATCCCCACATCGTATTCTTCTCTATTGGCTCGAAATATGTCCCGCCTATTAACTGACGATATTCATCCGATTGGAAATCACTCATCATGATCATTACCGGGAGAGGATATTGTGAAGCTGCTATTTTAGACAGGCCACGGGATAAAATATTAATAAAATATTCCGTTTTATCTTTGCAGGATTTGGTCAATTCCAGGATTTCGTGACGGGTTTTTTCATCTTTAATTTTTTCAAAATGCGCCAAAGCCATCGGATGGATCTTTATTTGATCCTTAATAAGATATTCCATCCTCGCCAGGCCAATGCCGTCAATCGGTAAACGCCACCATTTAAGTGCTCCAAAAGGGTCAGTGACATTCAGCATCAAACCTGTTTTGGTACCGGGAATCTTATCCAGATTAATTTCTGTCTCGATATAATTGAGTTTGCCTGCATAAACAATACCCCGTTCGCCTTCGGCACAGGATATGGTTATGAGTTGATTATCGCTAAGAATTTGTGTGGCTTCTCCAGTACCAACTACAGCCGGAATACCAAGTTCCCTGCTGATAATGGCTGCATGACATGTTCTTCCGCCGTAGTCCGTAACGATACCCGCGATCTTATTCAATGATGGCACCCAGTCCGGTTCAGTCATTTCTGCCACGATAATACAACCCGGTGTCAGATCCTCTAAATCCTCCATACAATTCACAGTATGAACACGTCCATTGGCAATTCTGCTGCCAATACTCAAACCCGTTAATAATTTTTCCCCTCTTTCCTTTAGGTTATATGTTTTAAATATTTTAGGATTAACATGTGATTGTACCGTCTCCGGACGAGCCTGTACTATAAAAAGCTCATTTGTGATACCATCTTTGGCCCACTCAATGTTCATTGGTTTTTTGTAGTGATGCTCAATGTCACTTCCCCACTTTGCCAACTGCAATATTTCATCGTCATTTAATACATAATGATATTGCTCTACTATGGGCGTATGAACATTTTCAGTATGTCTGCTATCCCCGGTTGAATAAATCTTTTTTTTATCTTTCGAACCCATTTGCTTCTCAACAATGGGCCTGAGTTTTCTTTTGCCAAGCAGTGATTTGAATACGAGATACTGATCCGGGTTAACTTTGCCTTGTACAACATTATCCCCCAAACCCCAGGCGGCATTAATCAAAATCATGTCCGGGAAACCACTCTCCGTATCCACCGTGAAAATAACCCCGGACCCAGCCTTATCGGATCGAACCATTTTCTGAATACCGATTGATAATCCGACCTTAAGGTGACCAAATCCCATCTTTTCCCGATAGGCTATAGCACGGTCGGTAAAAAGAGAAGCATAGCATTTTCTACAGGCATCAAGCAAATCATCTTCTCCGACAATATTCAGAAAACTTTCCAATTGGCCCGCAAAACTGGCATTGGATAATCCCTCGGTTGTAGCACTGCTCCTCACTGCTACATCAACCTCATCTATGCTATATAATTCTGATAACTTTTGATATGAAAATCTTATTTCTTCAGCCAGATATGTCGGGAAAGTTGCGGCATTAATTAAACGACGTATAGACCGTCCTGTTTCTTCCAGGGATTTTTTTCTTAATCGGTATCCAGTGATCAACTCCCTTATTTGTGTATCCAATTTGTTTGATTTCAAAAAATCATGATAACCCTCAACTGTTGTAGCATATCCCATGGGCACTTTAATACCGAATGACTTAAGCTCACTTATCATTTCTCCAGTGGAGGAATTTTTACCACCGACAATGGCAATATCCTTTAATGATAAAGTGTCGAACCATCTTATATAAGTATTATCAACTTCCATATTGTTGATCACAAGTTCGTTCAGATATTATTATCAGTATTTGATGAGAAAGAAAATCCCTTTATGACCCGTTCTTTATCTTTGCCCCTGTCGGCCTCAATGACCAAATACTTACCCCTTGTATCACAAAACCGGCTATCAATAGTTTGGATTGTAACACCAGATTCCGTTTATAGGAGAATCGTTTTATATAGTGTCACCATTATCCTCTTTCTCAACCTTTAATAGCCGGTTTATAGATTACCACTTTTGAACACATACATATTGCCCATATATAATAGGCAAGTAATAATCAGAATCAGACAAAATGATTATCCTCTTTCGTTATTTAATCTCTATTTTTTTGGGTTTACTCTTTTCAGATTTTGGAATAATCACTGTCAAAACACCATCTTTAAAGGTGGCATTTATATCTTTTTCTTTAACAGGTTTAGGTAAGGTGAAAGCGCGATAAAAATTACCGTATGCTCTTTCCCGTCGATAATATCCTTCCCCTTTTTTTGTTTCGTCTTTCTTTCTTTCACCATTGATGGTCAACATATTATCTTCCATATTGACCCTCAGATCTTTCTTTGACACTCCGGGCAGATCGAGATTTATGACATACTCATTTTCCGTTTCCGACATATCTGCTCTGGGAGCCCAAAGTTGTTCAGCCCTTTCTTCAGATTCATCAAACCACCGTAGAGGAATGATATCTTCAAAAAAACGATCGAATTCACGGCGTAGATTCCGAATAGGTGAAGTTGTGGAACGGCGCGTCAGTTCATTCATAACAAATCCTTTCACTCTCATATAATTAACTTGAACACAAAAAATTACATATATCTATATTTTAAATTTCTGAAAGTGATGGCTGTATGACTGCAAGTTGAACGCTTCCTGCTTTGTAAGATATGCTTTCTGTAGAATGTAGTAGCTTCACCCACATAAATAGCGCAAATCTTTAATTATCAGCAATATACATTGATATTTAAATTAATTTTTATATTAATTTTGTATTCCAAATATCATTAATGGTCATACATTCGAAAAAGGAAGTTCTAATCAGATGATTTTTTCATTATCAACCCATTGAGATGCAATAAGAACCAGATCATTATAATTCTTCAGATGTAGTTTAACCCTGATTCTGGTACGATATGACTCAACGGTTTTTACAGATAAAAATAGCCGTTCAGCAATTTCTTTATTTGTCATTCCCCTGCCTGTTAAGTCAAATATTTCCAATTCTCTGTCACTTAATTTGGATAACCGGTACTTATGTTCATCTTCATTATCCGTCATACTTCGTAACAGTTTCTCATTCATATTTTCGCTTACATAAATCCCACCGTTCATTACATGTTCTATGGCTTCAATTATTAAATCTCCTGCCATATGTTTCATCAGATACGCTTTAGCCCCGGCTCGTATCACACGTTCAGCATATATCGATTCATCATGCCTGGAGAGGACCATGATCTTTAAATCTGTTACCTCATTTAACAGCAGTTTAATCAGTTCCAAACCACTTAAGCCAGGAAGTGAGATATCCACGATGACGAGGTCAGGTTTTACTTTTTTAATTATAGGATAAGCCTCTTCCGAACTCTGAGCCTGGCCAATTACTTTGTAATCAGGCTCCGATTCGATCATCAACTTTAAACCTTTTCGAATTAACGGATGATCATCAACGATAATAATTGATGTTCTCATGATGATTATTTGTATTAAAGTGCAGATTATCCAGCATAAGTGATATTACCTCACCGCCTTTTTTTCGATGATATGAGCCGTTTCTTCTGCCGATTCTCTTAAGATGTCAGTCACAACTACCTTACCGTTCTCATGTTTGTATATAAGGGTCGCGGCAAGGCTTGTCCCCGGGCCTGCACCTGTCACGATGGGTGCAACCTTATTCTCTATACCATATCTCATATTCATCTTTAATTAATCAGTTTTATTCACTTTTAAATAGCCTTTATTATTTTCACCGTCTAACTGATTTATGAGTATATTTGTGATGCTCTATCATACAGGTTAAAAAGGGCTGACCAGCCAAACCAGCCTCGTTTTTTTATAAGATTTTCACTTGTTTGGGTTTGCTTTCTTCGGTTTTTGGCACTGATACAGTCAGGATACCGTCTTTGAAATTAGCTGTAATTTTATTTGGATCAATGCTTTGAGGAAGTGTATAT
>DATFMH010000202.1:0-17680 GCA_035267045.1 Balneolales bacterium | reverse complement strand
GAAAAGCCGGACCCAAAGCATTTTTAACAAAATCCCGTTCCTGATCTGCTGTATAGATACATGATTCCCATATTTGTTTGGCCATCGGTTCATTTTGTACAGTGACCCCCCAAATATCCACATCCTGTTTCCGGTATGCTTTGATAAATTTCACAAAATAATCAGCCCAGGTTTGGTAAAATTCCGGTTTCAGATGTCCGCCATGCAGCATATCATCATTATCCTTCATCCATGCTGGCGGACTCCATGGGCTTGCGAATATAGTCAGTTTTCCACCTGCTTCCTTTGCAGCTGCTTTTATTAGCGGAATCCGGTATTTCTCATCATGCTTTATACTGAAGGTTTTTAACGAGGTATCATTTTTTGCTACGTAGGTGTAACTCTCACTGGAGAAATCACAACTATTAATATTTGTTCTTGCCAGTGTGTAACCAATTCCATCTTGTGGATCATAATATGCTTTTAATATTTCCTGTTGTTTATCCTTCGGTAACTTATAAAATGTTTCCGCCGCCGCATCTGTTATGGCTCCGCCAATGCCAACGAATGTCTGGAAAGTGTGCGAGGGATCGACAAATATACATGCTTGTGTCTCTAATGGTTGGCCAAAATCCTGAAAATGTAACGTATCAGTAACAGATAACCGGTAGTTTGTATTTTCCGCTGTTGTATATACGGTTACAGGTCGGTTATTTACAGAAATATCACTCGTAACATCTGTACTCTTTTGTTGTTTTTTTGAGGTACAAAACGTCAAAAACAGGAGTAAAACCAAAGATATTTTTTTCATGTCGAAGGAATTAACAATTAAAATTATTTCAATTTTTATAAAATGATTATATGGCCGGATGATCTCATTTGTAAACTATCATTTCCATACATAGCTACCTACGGCGCCACCGGACAAGGCAGTTGACACAATCCTGCCTGAAAAATTAATATCAAATGACTGCCGGCTATTACTGTCATTTAAAACAATTAAAACCTTTTTGCCATCAGGTGTTTTAAATGCCACATTTTGCAGATTTGTCATATTATTACTACCTATTCTTACCGAACCGGGTCTTACAAATTTGGCAGCCGAAGCTATAATATAATATGAAACATTCCGGGTTATAGTGGTTCCTATTGTTAAAGCTCCCATACAGGTAGAACAACCGCCTGGAGTATGCGGATCATAATTGGGATCGGAAGCCAGGTTCCATTCCAGCACATTTTTACTCCAGTTACGTGTGGCACCGATAATCAGATTTTTCACATGCCAGTTCAAATCTTCACTAAAGTTACCAGGCCCACCTGTCCATTGTTCGGTAAAGTATACATTTTTATCCGGATAGGAATTATGAACCTGTGACAAGGCGCTAATCTCCCCACCGTAAAGATGAAATGCTGATCCATCTACATACTTATTAGCCTCTGAATCGGCAAGAATTGATAGCGGATAATCGGGACGGTCACAGTTATGATCATAAACGACAATTTTCGTCTTTAGTCCTGCATCTTTAAAAGCCGGTCCCAGATAGTTTTTAACAAAATTGGCTTCCTCACCAGCCGACATTAACATACTCGGATTATTACCACCATATAAGGGCTCGTTCTGTGGTGTGACCGCTGTTATAGGAATGCCATTAGCCTCCATTGCCTGAACGTAATTCACAAAATATTGAGCGTACACCTTATAATATTGAGGATTTAAACTGCCGCCAACGGAACTGTCATTCGTTTTCATCCATACCGGCGCCGACCAGGGTGTTGCAATTGTCTGGATGTTTGGATTGATTGCTACAATCTCTTTTAAAAGTGGAACGACATTGTACAAATCAGGACCCAAATCAAACTGTTTTAGTGTTGTATCTGTCTGACCTTGCGGAATATCATCATATGAAAAAACATTTTGATTTAAATCGGATGAACCGATACTAAGTCTCAGGTAACTGACTCCAATTGATGTGCTGTCGGTTGAAAACAGATTATGCAGCAACGTGCTTCTCTTATCCGAAGGTAACCTGTAAATCAGCTTGGCACTTCCACCTGTCAGCGCAAAACCAAAACCATCGATCGACTGATATTGTTGAGTTGTGTCCACATAAATTGTCAGTACATTTTTCGATTTTGATGAAAATTTCAGGCTAACGTTTTGCTTTTCAAACAGCACGCTTTTATCGGCTTTTGTAAGCCATAGGTTCACATCCGTATCCACGGGTTGTGTAGATGTGGTATCCTTGGCCGGGGGAGGATCTATCGGGCCATTAACCGATGTCGGTTTGTTGCTGCACCCTAAGCTTACAGTCACAAACAGAACCGAAGTGATTAATAATAAACTTTTATAGCGAAACGTCATTGCACAATATCCTAAGCTAGATTATGATTTAAACCCTTTTGTGAGCTTTCTCTCCTGAATCTGATTAGTTCTTCTGAAACACTCTTACATAATCCACAAACATACGCTGCGGGAATACCGTCGTATCATCCGGTGATCCTGGCCATAGTCCACCCACAGCCACATTAAAAATCAGAAATGATGGATTATCGAAAGGATAAATACCATCACTCATATCTTGCCTGGAAGCTTTCACATAAGGAATGTCATCTACGAGTATCTTAAGGGAATCCTGACTCCAAATCAGACTGAAGACATGAAAATGCTGCGAAAAATCTTCGGAGGCCAGACTATAAGCATTATTAAATGTACCCACCGAACCGTCCGACTTTTTCCAGTGCAGTGATCCGATTACCTGTTTTGGATTCTTCCCAATCAATTCCATGATATCCGTTTCTCCACACTCCGGCCAGCCAACGGAATTAATATTATTGCCCAACATCCATAATGCCGGCCACATACCATGAGCAACCGGTAGCTTTGCGCGAATATCTATTCGGCCATATTTAAATTCTTGTTTCCCTTGTGTTGTTATACGGGCTGAGGTGTAATCATTGTTTCCATACTTTTCTTTTCTGGCTTCAATGATCAGATTACCGGAAGAGACAAACACATTTTGTGACCTGGAGGTATAATTTTCCAACTCCTGGTTTCCCCATCCACCACCACCGGTTTCATAGTTCCAGTCGTTTGTATTTAACTTACTCTCATTAAACTCGTCACTCCAAACTAATTTGTATCCCGCATAACTTGTTGGAGTATCATAACCGGTGGTATCCGTAGGCAAATAAGTACCGTCATTAATAATCGTACCGGTTGCCTTATCCACACTTATTTTACAATCCGAAGGGTTACTCAATTGAACATAGAAAGTTTGTTCAGATTGACGCAGACTGTCCCCCATGACCGTTACATCCACGCTCAATTCCCGTTCACCGGGCTGGAATGTCAATGTGCCGGTTGCTGTTTTAAAATCTGAACCTGCTTTAGCACTACCGTCACTCGTGTTGTATTCTACACTAACCTGCTTATCAGAAGCTTCACTTAAATCTACGTAGAAACGGATCGTTGCGAATGTTTTTTGTCGGTCTACGGTGGCATTCTTAATTTCAACAGTAGGTTTAATCTCGTTATTCTTCACAACGCTGCTTTTAGTACAAGACATCATTGTAAATGTGCTCAAATAAATGAATAGATATAACAATCTCATAGCTATAATCTTTAGTAAATAATCAAATAGCCGGACTATAGTAGCCCGGCTATTTGGAAGTAATATGAGGTTCTACTATTTAGGTGAAAACGTAAATTGCCATGCACCCCAATCATAAATCTTCGCAACAACCATTTTGTCTTTAGTCAGAGATATGATCTTATATGTGATTTGATTCTCAGGTGCCGGAGTCGTATTAGTATTTCCCGCTTTGTATAGTCCGAGATGCGCCCCGTCACCAATAACAGTTAATTGATTTCCTGCAATAGAGAAATTGAAAGAACCGGATCCCCATGCAGCATATTTCGTGTTAATATCACTCCAGGCATAACAACCTGCTTTAAGTGAATCATTGGCATTATTGGCAATGATATCGATCGGATAAGGATCTGTTCCACTATCATTATCAACCCACATATCTCCCTGCAGGTTGAAATCGTAACTGCCATCTTTGTTGAATGTCCATTCATCATCGAATTGACAATCTCTTGCTGTTACATCACCAGTTGTGCTACTCCACCATGTAGTGCTGAAATCGGCTGTTCCGATCCATAAAGCACCGGCATCGGGATTGAGTACCCAGGTCTTGCTGCTGCAACCGGTAAGTGTTGCTTTATAACCAAAACAACCGTTAGGGTCATCCTTGGTTACATTGATGCTCTGGCTGGTTGTATCATAACCGCCATGACTAAGGACCATAAGTTTTACATCGTAAGTCCCTTTTTCACCGTAATAGGCGGTATCCGTATCCGAACCTTTTTGCCATCCGGCACCATCACCAATATCCCACTGCCAGGAGAAAGCATCTTCAGTGGTACTATTTAACAAGTACATATTGGTTTTACCGGAGATAGCCTTGACAGTAAAAGTGGCCTTTGGTTTTGGTCCGAGTGTGAGGTTACTATCGCTACTCTGGCAAGCAAAAAACAGGCTTACAGATACCAGACCGATCATTGCTATGGTATAAATACCTGATCTTAATGAAGTGTATTTCATAATATTATCCGTTTAAATAATTCTTTATCAGTATTCAGGATTTTGCTTCAGCTTCGTATTGTTCATTTCCGATAATGGAATGGGCAATACTTCATTTTTGCCTGCCGTGAATCCAAATGGTGCAAGTACTTTAGCAGCACGCCCGGTACGAACAAGGTTAAACCAACGATGTCCTTCGGTAGCGAGCTCCATGAACTGCTCATGATAAACATTTGATAATGTAGCAGCTTCAGATGAAAGTCCTACACGGGCACGAACAGCATTTAAGTATTGAGCTGCTTTACCCGGATTTCCCGCACGTACCAGAGCTTCGGCTTCGAGCAGATAAGTATCGGCTAAGCGAACCTCGATATAATCATTTGGGAAATTGAGTTCTGCCTGACCAGTTGTTGAAACATACTGAGCCAAAGGAGCAAATTTCTCAATGAAATATCCGGTATTCATATATCCCTTCACGTAACTTCTACTGGGATCAGCTTTCACAATACTATCAATGTTCGCAACAGTATATTTATCTCGTGGATCTCCTTTCATTGAATCCGCCAGCTGTGGTGTTATTGGATTAAAGCTCCAGCCGCCGGACCAGTATTTAGGCCCACTATAACTTCTCGGGCCAACCATTTCCGTATAGAGATTTCCAAGGAAATTAGGCCAGTTACCCCATCCGGCATTTTGTGCCTGGGTGTGAGTAATCTCAAATATTGATTCTGCATTGAATTTATTATTCGGGCTGAAAATATCAGCAAAATTATTTAACAGATGATAAGCCGGTGATGTATTGACTTTATCAAGCCAGTCGGCTGCTTCCTGTAATTTAGCTTTATCGCTACCCGTACCGACTTCCCACATAAGTGTTTTACCGAGGAATGCCTCAGCAGCTCCTTTTGTGGCACGTCCTTCTTCCGTAGTCGGTAATGGTGCGGAAGGCAAATCAGGTATAGCCGCTCTGAAATCACTTTCAATCTGGTTATATACCGAATCAGGTGATGCCTGAACCTGATTATATATTTGATCTGTCGTAATTGGTTTGGTTATAAGCGGTACATTTTTAAATAACCGTATTAACCAGAAGTAATAATAACCTCTCAGGAACCGGGCTTCAGCGATATAACGTTTTTTTGTTGAAGCATCCAGATCTTTTACACCATCAATTTTCTGAAGTAAAAGATTTGCACGGTAAATACCGGTATAACTACGATCCCAGAATCCTGCCTGTGGTCCAACTGCAGGACTGACGGTATAATTATTCCAAACTTGCCAGAATCCCATATCGGTCGGGCCGCCGCCACCGGCATAACATTCATCCGAGGCACTGTTCAACGGACCTAACAACGGTATATAGGTATTATCGCTACCACCTGCTTCCCAACCAATCGGATTGTAAGCAGCAGTTAAAGCGGCAAATGCCTGATCAGGAGTTTGGTAATAATTTGATTCCAATTGCAAGCCTTTCGGCTTCACATCCAACAGGTTATTACAGGAACTAAATATCAGTAACCCTGCAAAACTCAATAGATATATTAAACTCTTTTTCATTTTTGTCACCTTTAAAATCGTTAGAAAGAAATGTCCCAGCCGAGCATGAAGGAACGTGCTTGTGGATAAATACCACGGTCAATTCCAAAACTGCCGCCTCCAATTTCAGGGTCAAAACCGGTATATCTCGTAAATGTCACCAGGTTATTACCACTGATGTAGAAACGTGTTCTTCCCATACCGAGTCGATTAGCGAGGCTGGTCGGTATAGTGTATCCAAGTTGCAGTGTCTTAATCCGGAAGTAGGAACCATCGGATAAATAGAATGAAGATGGATACGTGAAGTTGTGATTAGGATCACTGTCATCCAATCGTGGATATGTATTGGAGGTACCGGAACCGGTCCAACGACCTAATGCAGCTGTTGTATAATTTGCGGTCAGGATATCAAGACGGCGAAGACCCTGGAAGATTTTGTTCCCTGCAACACCTTGTCCGAAAACTTTTATATCAAACTGTTTCCAGGAAGCTGATGCTGTGAAACCAAATGTCCACGGAGGGGTAGGATTACCGAGGAAGGTACGGTCGTCACTTGTAATTTGACCATCACCGTTCAGATCGGCCCATTTAAAGTCACCGGGTTTGGCATTCGGCTGGATCAACTGTCCGTTATTGCCCTTGTAAGCATTAACATCGGCCTGAGTTTGAAAAATACCCATCGTTTTGAAACCGTAGAATTCCCCGATAGGCTCGCCTACCTGAATACGGCTGATCTCATATGCACTAGCCTGGAATGTAGCACCGGTTATATAAGCCTGATCACCAATATTAGTGACTTCATTTTTGATGTAAGAGGCATTGGCACTGACATTTACATTAACCATACCGACTTGCTTCTGATAACCCAGATCTACTTCGATACCTTTGTCATTAAGGCTGGCTACGTTACCAAAAGGCTGACCGGTAGCACCAACATAACCTGGAATTTGAACCTGGCGTAACATACCGCTCGTCTCTTTTTTGAAGACATCAACAGTCAGGTTAAAATCATTAAAAAGGTTGGCATCAAAACCGAGATCAAGCTGACTTGTTTGCTCCCATCTCAGGTCCGGATTGGAAGGTGCATTCGGGCTGTAACCACTGTAAATAGTACCAGGACCAAAGATATAATCCCTTCCGCCACCTATCGTTGATTCATATTGGAAATCGCTGAGCGATTGGTCGTTGCCATTAATTCCATAAGAGGCGCGGATCTTCAAATATGTAACTACGTTATTTTTGGGCCAGAAACTTTCGAGCGTCGGAACCCATCCTGCTGATACTGAAGGAAATCGACCATACCGGTTGGCACTACCGAAACGGGATGAACCGTCAATACGCAAGATACCGGTTAACAGGTATTTACCTTCGTAATTGTAATTAACACGGCCGAAATACGAGTTTAAAGCATAAGGTTGATTTTCATAACCTCCTGCAATCCTGTTTACGGTAGGCACATTGAAGTTCATAGAAGCCTGGTTAAAAGTATTTATCGGAAGCCCCTGATACGTACCATTAACACCGGAAGCACTATTAGCCTGTGCACTGTTACCAACCAATAAGGTGACATTATTATGACCGATTGTTCTGTTAAATGTTATGGTATTATCCCAGTTCCAAATCAACCCTTGCTGCATAGCGCGATAGTAATTAGCATTAACAAGGTTTTCATTGGTGGCACTCAAATAGAAAATTGGTGAGAAGCTGTTATTTCCCCAAAATGCTTCTTTAGCACCGATATTGGAACGTATTTTCAGGCCTGCAATTGGTTCAACTTCAGCATACACGTTACCAACCAGGTTATCTGACCATCCGTAATTTCCTAATTGTGTTTGGATATAAGCCAATGGATTGGTCATTTCCTGTCCGACATACTGGGAAATACCGTATGGTTGTCCCTGAGCATTACGAAATACGGGATTATTGCTATAAGGATTGCTGTTTGCCACATTAGGATCTGTAATAACGATTGGTGTTATAGGATCCAGGTTAATAGCAGAGCTTAAGGGTCCACCGAACTCACTATTGGTATTTAAGCTTCCCCGGCTTTTTTGATAGGTGAAGCCAAAATTTTCACCAAATCGCAGCCAGCTTTTCAGATTTAGTGTCGTATTCAGTCGTATTGAGAATCTTTTATTATGTGATATTGGACTTGCTACAATACCTTCCTGATCGAAGTAACCGAATGATGCGTAATAGGTTGCTTTATTACTACCACCGCTCAGGCTCAGATTTTGATTTAATATCATTGCAGAATTATTAAAGATGGCATCCTGCCAATCTGTACCTTTCCCCAATGCCTGGGGATTGGGGAAGATAACTCCGTTTCCTGCTGCGACAGATGCTTCATTGCGAAGTGTAGCATATTGAGTGGCATCCAATAAATTCAGTTTTTTGGCCGGTTGCTGAAAACCGACATAACTGTTGTATCGAACCTGCATCTGTCCGGCACTACCTTTTTTGGTCGTTATCAAAACAACGCCACTGGCAGCCCGTGTTCCATAAATGGCAGCAGAAGCCGCATCCTTTAATACCTGGATAGATTCAATATCATCAGGATTTAAATAATTAATACCACCCTGATCAACGGGCACGCCATCAATGATATACAATGGTGTACTGTTATTAATGGAAGTAGTTCCCCTGATTCTTACTGTTGGAGCCGAGCCAGGTGCACCGGAACTGGCCGTAACGGTAACACCGGAAGTCCTGCCTTCCAACGATTCATCAACACGTGTAACCGGCATTTCTTTAAGGTCACTTGATTGAACAGAGGCGATAGATCCTGTTACGTTAGCCTTTTTTTCTGTTCCGTAACCAATTACTACCAATTGTTCACCCATAATGGCCTGTTCAGATAGTTGAACGTTTATTATCGTACGACCATTAATAGGAATTATCTTACTGGTATAACCGATATATGAATACACAAGGGTATCCTGCAATGACGAAACGGACAATTTGTAACGGCCGTCTTTATCAGTGGAAGTACCTATTGTAGTTCCTTTAACGATTATGTTTACACCCGGAAGAACTCCCTTATTGGAAGCATCGGTAACTTTACCACTAACAGTTAAACTACCGTTTTCCCGGTTTTGACTGAATGCAACGTTTGTTGCCATCCAGAATAAACTCATTAAGCATATTAAAAACTTGAATGTAGTATTAGTTTTCATGATTCCCCACATCCTTGGGTTATTATCTATTACAATTATTATTGGTTGGGTCGTCCCCCCCTTCCAATGTTATTAAAAAGCACTTCCTTATTAATTTCTAATACCGAAGCGCTTCCACTATGGAATGTGAATATTTTGCATATAAAAATCAATAAAAAGAAAATATTTTCAGTAAAATTTGCATACATATAAGAATCGCGCAAATATATATATAGATGCACATGGTAATTAAGTGATTGTTTTTAGGTGGGCGAAAGAATTTTAAAATAATCAATAAAAAAATATTTTCCAGCAGGAACTATCTAACTCAGAGTAATATATATTGATACTTACGGACATATTTGTATGATTTAATATTTAACTAACAACGATAAATATGGTGGCAGACGATAAAGAAGTCATGCAAATATATACTTATTTATATGCATAATTATGCAATATATTGAACAGCATATATTCTGATTTCAAGAATTGAATATAGATTTGAATGAAAAAGTGAATTCTACAACTCCTTTGAATGCAAATTATTACAGCTTCTTTACTTACAATAATATCTTAAAAATCTGTCCGATTTATATAAAAAAGCCGATTCTCATTCTCTAAGAATCGGCTTTATATAAATAAAACTGTTGATCCGGTAATTTTTTAGCTTACCCAATACTATTTTTTATTTATGCTTATCCCCCATCGCAAACTCGATCAATCCGCCATTCTCTATATCGCTATGAGTTATGTAGGTTTTTTTATAAGTCTGCCCGTTTAATTTCACTGATTTGACATAAATATTTTGACCTGATGCATTATCAGCCTTGATAATAAACAAATTTCCCGCATAATATTTTGGATTCAAATGGATAACAACCTTTTTGAATAACGGACTGCCTAAACGGTATTTACCGCTAACGGGATTAGCGGGATAAAATCCAAGAGCACTGAATACGTACCATGCCGATGTAACACCACAATCATCATTACCAGGCAAGCCGTCCGCATTCGGAGTAAAATCTTCTTTCATGGTTTCGCGAACTGCTTTCTGTGTTCTCCACGCCTCGTTCTTGAAGTACGTAAATAAATAGGGATAAGCCATATCCGGTTCATTCCACATTACAAAATACCCTTTGTCAATACTTTCCTGAAGCCGTTTCACAAATACGTTATCGCCTCCCATCATATTTGCCAGGCCATGTGGATCATGTGGTACAAAAAACAGGTAATTCCATGCATTGCCTTCTACAAAACCGGGCTCATTGACTTTCTTCGTTGTGGGATCGAAAGGAGTATACCATGAACCGTCCTTATTTTTAGGACGCAAGAATCCGCTGGAAGGATCCCACATATTCTTATAATACGTCGAACGATTCAAGAACTTTGATGCGTCTTCATTATGTCCCATCGCTTTTGCAAATCGCGAAAGGGCGTAATCAGCAAAATTATATTCCAGCGTAGTCGACATTCCACCCCAGACCCCTTTGGTATGGACGGGAATATAATGATTTGCCATGTATTCTTTTAACCCGGGACGTATGGGATTATTAACGGTATCAACCGACTCATGCTTCATTGCGGTATAGGCCAGTGTCGTATCAAAATTATGGATACCATTGAAAAAAGTTTCAGAAATTACATTTACAGCCGGATCTCCAACCATCACATAGGTTTCTCCTCCGGCAAGCTCCCACTTGGGCAGCCAATGACTCTCTTTATACATAGCCAACATCGACTCCACCATGTCATGCTCTCGTTCGGGATAAAATAATGTCAGGAAATCATGTTCATCACGATAAGTATCCCACAAAGAATACACATCATAATGCGTATATCCCCTCGCTTTGGCCACACCGTTATGTCCCATAGTTAAATAATCACCATTGACATCATTAAAAACACTTGGATGAATCAGCATGTGGTATAATCCCGTATAAAACATCGTTTTTTCTGCTTTCGTCCCTCCTTCAACTTCGATTCGAGACAGGTAGTGGTTCCATAGGGATCGGGCCTGATCGCGAATAGCGGCAAAATCCCACCCCGGTTGCTCCGCTTTAAGATTAAGACGGGCATTGGCGATACTTACATATGAAATACCCACTTTAATATAGATCGTTTCAGACTGATTCGAATGAAAACGGAAATAGGCCCCGACACTTCTGCCTGATTGTGTTTTATCTGGGGTAACCTCGTTACCTATCCAGGTTCCTGCTGAGTCGGCCGGTTTACTCAATTTTGCCACAAAGTAAACCTTTTGAGTTTGATGAGGTGCCCCGCAGAAATGCCCGCTTTCGGTCCATCCTACCACTTCCGTATTGGAAACAATGTTAACATGTCCCAAAGCTGGCATCATACGGCTATTTTCCGTAACCGATGCGTCCAGCAAAATATTGGCATCTCCCTCACCGGCAGGGAACGTATACTTACTCATTCCGGTACGGGTAGTGGCCGTCATTTCAGCAATGATATCACTGGGTTTTAAAATCGTCTTATAATATCCCGGAGAGGCTTTTTCATCAGCGTATTTTGACTTATACGTTCCGGGAGTTGTTTCAATTTTACCTGTGGCCGGCATTAATACCACGTTGCCCAGATCACTGCAACCAACACCACTTAGTTGAACATGTCCAAAACCATAAAGATAAGGCTTGCCATGTATATAACCATTAGCACTTCCGGGAGCCGTATGCGGGCTGACCGATACCATACCCCATGGAACTACAGCACCCGGATAGGTATTCCCATTTCCCCAACCTTTTTTGGAACTTTGCCTGGCTGCTGTTCCTATAAATGGATTTACATAATCAACGGGCTTTAACTGGGCGTATAGTACGACCTCGCCCGGTACCAATAATATTACAAGTATGATAGGTATCAGATAATTTTTTACATTTTTCATTTCCTAAGTATCTTTTTGGTGAAATGGGAAATCCAACCATGCGATTACACAAACAGTAAACCTGTCAATTAATATTAATCTAAATATTTATGGATCAGTCCATAATCTTAACCAATATAATTAACAGTGTGAGTATAACATCGCTAAAACTAAAACCACTTTAGCTCAACTTGATAATTTTTAGCGTAATTATCTATAGGTTACATAAAAAGATTATATCGCCTTATTTGCCAGATGCACTATCATTTCTTAAATACAAAATTTTTCACTTTTTTTTGACAATTTTACCTTATTATTTGCATTATTAAGTACGATATTTGCAAGATTCTTGAAAGTCACCCCTTTATATTGCTTTTTAGTAAGGGATATTAAAATGGACACTTCACATTTATTTCATTGACTACATATTCAATTATTACCATGAAAAATAAATTAACATTTCTATTTATCTCCGTTGGCCTGATGATAGTATCTATTTCTGGCTGTAATTTTTCGGCACAAACACAATCAAATGAACCGCCTGCACAACAGAAATATGACACGGCCACTTTAAACCAAAAAGCAGATTCGGTATTGTCTTTAATGAATATCGAAGAGAAAGTTGGTCAATTGACACAGTTTACGAGTGATATGAATATCACAGGACCCTATATCCGCAGTAATTATGAAAAACTCCTTAAGGAAGGTAAAGTTGGTTCTATTTTTAATGCGTATGGAGCGAGCTATACCCGTAAGCTTCAAGAAATTGCCGTAGATAGCAGCCGCTTGCATATTCCCCTCATCTTCGGCTATGATGTTATCCACGGATTCAGAACAGAATTCCCGGTTCCTCTGGCAGAATCCTGTTCATGGAATCCTTCGCTCATAGGTAAGACCTCCCGGGTTGCTGCAGTCGAAGCTTCTGCATCCGGATTACAATGGACATTTGCACCGATGGTTGACATCGCACGTGATCCCCGCTGGGGCCGTATCGTGGAAGGTGCGGGTGAAGATCCATACCTCGGTTCTGCAATCGCGCGTGCTCGTGTAAAAGGTTTTCAGGGTAATGATCTCTCAGCTACAAACACCGTACTTGCATGCGTAAAACATTATGCCGCATATGGTGCCGTCGAAGCCGGTCGCGATTATAATACTGTCGATATGTCGATGCGCCGTCTGCGCTCTATTTATCTACCGACCTATAAAGCTGCCATTGACGCAGGTGCTGCAACCATCATGACTTCTTTCAATACACTCAATGGGGAACCTTCCACCAGTAATCATTTTCTCCTGACTGATGTATTAAGAAACGAATGGGGATTCAAAGGTTTTGTTGTTACGGACTATACAGCTATCAAAGAATTGGAACATCACCGGGTAGCAAAAGATGATGCTCAAGCCGCTGAAATATCTATTAAAGCCGGTACGGATATGGATATGCAAAGTGGCCTTTTCCTGAAAGAATTACCCAAACTGGTAAAACAGGGAGTCGTTAAAGAGTCCACCATCGATCAGGCTGTAAAAAGAATTTTAAAAATGAAATTTGAGCTCGGCCTTTTTAAAGATCCCTATAAATATTGCGATCCGCAAAGGGAACACCGGGATACCATGACGACCGCAAATTTGAAACTCGCACGGGAAATGGCCAAAAAATCAATAGTTCTGTTAAAGAATAACCATAATATCTTACCTCTGAACAAAAATCTGAAGACTATTGCATTATTGGGTCCACTGGCTGACAATAAGAAAGATCTATTGGGTCCGTGGCACGGTGCTTCACACTGGCAGGACGTACAAACCGTTCTCAAAGGTATTAAAGACAAAGTATCCTCCAATACCCGCATCCTATACGATAAAGGCGTCAATATCAAGGGTGGTTCAACGAGTGGATTCAGCAAAGCCGTTCGATATGCCCGGCAAGCCGATGTTGCCATCGTATGTGTTGGCGAATCGGAAACCATGAGTGGTGAAGCAGCCAGCCGGTCAAAAATAGGACTTCCGGGGAAACAACTCGAATTTGTAAAAGCTATTGAAAAAACGGGTACACCTGTCGTAGTCGTACTTATGAATGGCCGTCCTTTAACCCTTCCATGGATAAGCGATAACGTACCCGGTATTCTGGAAACCTGGTTTTTAGGTACCGAAGCGGGACCAGCAATTTCAGATGTATTATTCGGTGACTATAACCCATCAGGAAAATTAACTACAACATTTCCAAGAGATGTTGGGCAAATACCCTTGTACTACAATCACTATAATACAGGCCGGCCATTTCAAAAGAATAATAAATACACATCAAAATACCTTGATGTACCCAATACGCCTCAATACCCGTTCGGTTATGGCCTAAGTTATACTACATTCAAATACAGCAAACCGACATTGGACAAGCATAAAATAACAACCGGGGATTCTGTAAAAGTTCATGTGACAATCACAAATACCGGGAAACGGGCCGGTGAAGAAATTGCCCAGTTTTATATAAGTGAAAAATACGCAGATGTGAGTCCACGTGTTAAAGAGCTTAAAGGATTTGCTCATGTAAATCTGAAACCCGGCGAATCCAGACAGGTTACATTTACCCTGACTCCACAAAAAATGAGTATGTACAACTTGCATATGAAAAAAGTTGTAGAGCCGGGTACATTTGAAATCATGACCGGCCCCAATTCAGCAGAGGTTCAGACTGATACGCTGCAGGTAGTGAATCCCCAGTAACATCACTCATCATCTTATAAAAAAGAGGCGGGTATTTAACCATAACACCTGCCTTTTTTTTATCCTTTTCCCAAAAATAGATTGTGTTTTTTGCATAACTAAATTCATTACAGCCCTCATTTTTATGATGTTATGGCCATATAATTATCAAATCACCTAAATATTCTCAGCCTTTATTGTAAACAAGCACTTTTATTTGATAAAAATTTTCACTAACTATTAACGATTAATGCAATTTTTTTCATATTATTTATGGGTAAACGTTCATCGGATTGAATCAATTTATCTGAATTTCATTTATGGGGAAATACGCCGGCAATCAAATTTGACAGTTACATTTTAAGTATTGAATATGACTTCCACCATTTACCGGAAAGTCGCATTAAAATTGGTTTATACAAATAGTCAATGTTATCACAATCACATTTATATTTGTTGTCTGTCATATTCATTGCCTTTAAAATTTTATTGACTTAAAGAAGCATGAAAACAACACTAAAAGATATAGCAGAAGCAACGGGATATTCCATATCGACCGTTTCAAGGGTTTTGAGCGGATCCGGGAAAATAGGATCGAAAGCTCAAAAGGAAATACTGATTTGTGCAGAAAAATTGAATTACCCGATTTCTAAAATCAACCGCCCCTTTTCAATTGATACTAATAAGCGGTTTGCCCTTGTCGTTACCGGTCATCACGTTGGTGAGTTTTATGCATCTTTTTTTCACGGATTTAACTGGGCGGCTATAGAAAATGATGTTCAACTATTCTTACTCAGCCTCCATAAACCAAAAAAAGAACTTAAAAACATCCTCCTCGATCTTACTAAGAATTATCATGCTATAATTCTTTTTGCACCTGAACTGACTCAAGAAGAATATAAAGAACTAAATAAGTCTATCCCTCCTTTATATCCAATAGTTTCAAATGGACTTATTGAAAACCCTGTTTTTTCTACTATCACTTTCGACAGCTACAGCGGCGGACACCTTGCTGCACAGCATTTTGAGCAAAACAATTATGATACTGTAGGAATAATTAAGGGACCGTTTCAAAAAGCAGAAGCACGATTCCGGTACAATGGTTTCCGCGATTATGTACTGCAATCGGAAGCAATGGATTTTGTCTGGGAATGCGATGGGGATTTTACATTTGAAGCAGGTGTCAAAGCTTTTGAATGCTTCGAGAAAGCGAAACAAAAACCGCGGGCCATTTTCGCTTGTAATGATTTGATGGGACATGCTTTCCTGGAAAAGGCCAAAACACATGGTTATAAGCTTCCTGAAGATATAGCTATAATTGGTTTTGATGATCTACCTGCAAATGAACAACGCCACCCAACAGTATCTTCTATTCGTACCGATTTCAAGAAACTTGGTGCAACGTCTATCAATGAACTGATTGAGCGAATAAAAAACCCAACACAACAACATGGAATGTTGAGTATGGTACCAGTCAGCCTGCAGGTCAGGGAATCATCTTAGTTAAATTCATTCTTTTCATTCACTTTTTTATCGAAACCTGAAATAACCTTTCATCTTTTGCATTTTCTCCGTGCTTTTTGTGTACTAATACCGTTTTCCGGTATTTCTCTGTTTTAAATAACAATCTTCTGCATATCTTACACTCACATTAACGTATTATATTTTTCATATCTCCACTTATGCCGTTATTTATAAATATGATTTAATGCATTTCATTGTATAATTATTTTCAGGAGAGATTATCATGAACAGCCTTGGGAAAAGTTTTAAAAATGCTATTAATGGCTTGTTAAACCTGATTAATACCGAGCCGAACGCAAAAATTCATGCTGCTGCTACAATATCTGTCTTTGTATTCGGGATCTATTATGAACTCAATACAACTGAATGGGCATTCATTACATTTTCCATCATTATGGTCTGGTCGGCCGAATCATTGAATACGGCTATTGAGCGTTTATCCGATGTTGTTTCACCAGATCTGAATCCGGGAATCAAAGAAGTGAAGGATATAGCGTCAGGTGCAGTCCTGATCGTCGCCATTGGAGCTGTGATTATCGGTATACTTGTTTTTGGGCCTTATTTCTTAGCATCATTTTAACAGTGAACAAAGGTGCAGGCTGTGATGGTTACTGTCAAGAAACAATCGACATTATTTTGATTTTTATATCATTACATCTCTGTGGGGCGTAATGCACAATTGGACGCTCTGCATCCTGTCAAATTTAAAGTGATATAAATGGACAAAAAGTGCCCCAGCAGTATGTTGCCAGGCAGAGCCTCATAACGAGATTCTTTATTAATTGATCACTTATCACTGTTAAACACCTTCCATTTGATTAAATCCGGTCATATATTATTTCGAGTTTCTCATTTCAATTAATACTATTCACATACAAAATGTCACCCATCCCCGAACAGAATATACAGATATACAGCGGTCATTCTTTATTCATTGAAATGCCTGAAAAACTTTCACTTCGAATAGATCGTGAAGGCAGATGGAGTAGTTATCAAAATGGTTTGGCTTTATATCGACGGACTTTGGACAGTAAAATTATAAAAGTTAAGGAACGATCTTATTCTTTAGTAACCCTGGAAGAATCGGTAAAGATCATCGGGGAGATTTCGAAATTATTGAAAGTTATTTCACATAAAATAGGACGTTCCCCCTCTGAACTACGTCTATTCAGAAATACTGAAACGGATTTAAAAAAATGGATACTAAAATCCATTAAATGGCTCCACAAACCAATCGAAATAGAGATACAACGTTTTAATAATGCCTACCCCGAAGGGATTCAGATTCTGCCACCTGATCGTTACCGCGATCTCGTCAT
>DATFMH010000201.1:0-6138 GCA_035267045.1 Balneolales bacterium | reverse complement strand
GAAAATTCAGTTCCATATACAGCGGCTGCTGTACGTACGGATCCCGAGACTTTGGCACCTATCCAGATACCGGATGCAAAAACAGCTGTATTCCCAGACCCGGCTTTCCATTCCAGTCCTGCATTTCCGGTTAATGGATTGCGGGCAAAACGTCCATCCCTTTGCAACCACATACTTATGTTATTAGCATTAAAACGTCTTAAGCTTATGGGAGATACAGTAAAAGGAACACTGGTTGTATCGCCGGCATTGGTCAATAAATTTAAATTATCACTAATGTTATTTCCAATTTGTGGTATTATTGAAGTAGGTATGTTTTGGGTTGAGTTTGGTGGAACGTAAATGGCTCCCTGGTTAATTTGAACATTGCTATTTGGTGTATTTAAACTTCCAAATAAGGGATAATTACTGCTATTCGTGAAACTCAAAGAACTTTGGGCGATTGAACCCTGTTCCACGATACCATAATTAATTGATGATGGGCTGAATGTATAACTTGGTGATCCAATTGAAGTTGTTGGACTAAATGGTACAATTGGAGTTTGGCCATCAACAACAAGATCATTATGATTGGATGTCTGATCCAATATAACCGGAGCATTATTTTCTGTATTTATGGCGTTCATTTTCCAGTATCCTGCCAGACCTGCCTCAGATCCAGACAATTCAGTATTCATGTCACCGGTTATATCCGATTTATTACGAGCAATATTCCAAATCCGTACTTCATCAATTAACCCCTGAAAACGGTTTGTGCCGAATCGGCCAATAACCAATCCAAATCCACTGGCACTAATAGAGATATTCGTTGCGAATTGCCCTTTCAAAACCCCATTCACATAAATACGTAAATTAGAACCATCATATGTACCCGTAATATGAGTCCATTTGAATAGCGGAAGCGTATCGGGATCAACCGCTTCCACCATACTTCCGGGGGTTCCATTAGATATACCGAAACATGCCTGTGGATATCCACCCATATTTTTTACAAATAAAGAATAGCTGAAAAATGGATCCTGGCCATTATAATATGGACGCTGGATAATTGGATCAGTAGGCGGGCTTTTAGGAAAACCAACTGGATAGACCCATGCTTCGAGTGTTATATTTTTACCGGATATTTGATATGCACCTTGATTAGCCGTACCCGGGTTTACAGGATAGTTATCCCATGTCCGAATTCTGCTGCCGTTATTTAAATAACCGTTAAAGAATGCCGAATTATTTAGGTTCGACTGTGCATATAGCAAACCGCATTGTAAAATACCTGTTATAAAAAAAGCCAGGATAACAATATATTTTTTCATTATGTCCCTCCCCAATTGATCGTGTCAAATCACGAATAAGTAAAAGATAGTTTTTGTCACATATTACATCGTTACATTTTCCAATTACTGCCCGACTTGAGGTAAATCCACGAAACTACCGGGAAAGTATTTTGGTTTAAAAATCATTTTCGCCGCATTTTCTGCGGCATTTTGTGAATTGGATCCACCCTGATTAACCACGGCAACGGCACTTGTTACATTATATGGTGCCAAAAAATTAAATAAGTGAGCACCTTGTACTAACCCATAATAAGAGCTCGCCCACACTCTTTTCCCGGTTTTGATATCGAACATGGCAGCATTTGGCAAATAGAGAAAACCCGTGTATTCATCATATGAATTAACCGTAAATGATGCGCTTCCTGTTGAATATGAATCGCTTCCCTTAAATTTTACCCAGCGGTACATACCGGTATAGTCAACAATAAATACAGCATCGAATCCTTTCTTAGCAGCATCACTGATACAATCATAAACCCTTGGTTTTTTCATTCCATCCGATAAATTTTCTAATTGAACCGAATATCCTTTATTGGTCAGATAAGCAGCAACCTGCATTGCTAACTGATGGCTGGCATCCTTTAAATCGGGCGATGGATGGAATTTCGAACCCGCTTTTATCTCGGGTGGGAAGAAACGCTGGTCAAATGAATCTACATTAATGTCATTTATTATCCCTAATGATAAAACAAATAGAATTTTTCTAAAAAGAGGTGGCTGTGTGCCATCTTTGGCTCTTCCATTTGAAAATACATAGACACCGATCTTCTTTATATGAACGTTTTTGTAATTAGGTGCCAATTCGGTTTTATAATATCTTCCCATTCTACCTATCCTTAATCCTGTGCAACCTGTCAAAGCAGTAGATATGAAAAATATACATAGTGGAATGATCCACTTAAATTGAAGTTTTGACATTTTCTATCTCCCTAAAGCAACTATGACAAATGGGTTAAAACCAAATAGGTAATCACCATTAATATTTGGCGTTGGTCCGACAGGTGTACCATTCCAAACCCTTTTATTAGCAGACATCCCTTCAAAATATACTTTACCACCTACCGTAATTCCGTTAGTGCCAAACGGTATACGAAGCCCTAAACCAAGAGAGAGGTCCAAATAACCAACTCCCTTTCCACCACCCGCAATCATCTTAAATAAAACTGAAGTATATCTACCACCTTCATTCGCATTTAAACCTGCTCCAAATATAGGCCGGCCATCAAAACGTGCTTTGCCACCCTCAACAAGAAATCCAAAATAATGATCTCTTGATGGAGAAAACCTGTTCATGATACTCAACATTGTTCCATAATCTTTTATATGGAAACCGATATCATAAACATCGTAATATACATCCAGATCCATTTTAGCACTATAAACCCAACTATCAGTATAAATAATCCCACTTCCATAGACCGGTGTATCCCTAACAGTATGATCCGAATGCTTGAGCTGCAATTCATAATCTCCATAAATACCAAAAGGTGTTTCCACTGAAGCGGTCGTCCATTGGTAATTTGGTAAATTAAAGGGATTATTTGTCTTATGAGTCTGAGCTTGCACACTAACAAATGTTAATGTCACAAAACTTGTAAACAGACAGAAACATAATCCGTATTTCATAATTTTAGTCTCATAAATTCATATTATGCAATTAAATACAAGTCGGATCTCCATCAGTGCTTATTACAATCAATGGAGCATTACTTTACCTTTATTTAAAAAATCTGCTGATTTATCCGCTATAGCAGCAGCTAACTTATCGAAACCCTTATAATTCCAGTCCCATCCACCTTTTGCCTTATCTATTCCCGCAAATTTTACCGGTTTTTGTCCTGGTACGATTAAATGAATTATGGGTGTAAGAACATTCGATGTATTTTGTTTATTACTCCCAAAGTCAGTAACAAAATCACCATATGATGAATACCGTTTTACTTTAGGGCGTGGATCTTTGCCGATGAGTTGGAAATCAGTATGAAAAATAGCATAATCTGATCTTTCCGTAGTTACTTTAATCCCCATCAATGCCACGGCATCAACATTAAAAATTTTACAGAGCTGCCCAATTGCATTATTATATTTATAATCAGGATTAGCTATAAACAAACGATAACCGGGAGCTACAGCTGATGCTTTTAGCCTGTTACTAAACATCGCAGATAATTCCTTAAAGAAATTTCCTAAGAGAGAATAATTCACCGTCAAGCTATCATATGCATCCCAGGCTTTTTTATTATTATAAAATTCATCTGGTGTTACAAGCGTAATTCCCTTCCTTTTAAACGCCTTTTGCATAGCATTTATGGAGACATTATAAAATCCCGTAGCTACTTCACTTGCACCATCTTTTGTTAATGCTCTGTTGGTAAATGTCACTGTCTTATACAGATAGCCATTCTTTGTCTTTACCGTTTTGGTTCCCGGATCAAAAACATAAAAACTGACAAGAGCGACTTTTTTTACAGGTTTTGGTATAGTCCGATTCCCTGCCACATTGATTCGTAATCCCTGTTTGTCAGAATTTTTAACCAGTTTTTCTAATTTTTCTGGTGGAGCATTTTGAAAATCTGCCGTGGTCTTATAGGTTGAACAAGCCGTGAAAAGTACACTTAATAGCAAAAAAAATATCATTCTTTTGCTGCACATAACTCCATTCCCATTTTTCATTAGTATCCTCTTTATAATTTTCACTGATATCACCCGGTACCTTATTTCTTTTTATAGAAATATCCTTACCTGATTTATATTTTTAGTTCCATATCAGCCAGAGCCTGATAATGTTTTTTATTTAACCTCACATACCAATTCAAACCGGTCTGTTTATTTGCCAATCCATTACATTTATGGATTGGCTGTTATTCATCACACCGTGGATAATGAACTGTTAAGAAGCTATAAAATATTTATATGACAATTCAATGACATAAATATGTCTTTTTATATAGATACAAAGGATTACAGTTATCAGTGAACGGTAAGTAGTATCAGAAGAAGGCAATGAGACTTAAGATCCGGAACCTTTATTTACTGATAATTGAAACTGATTACTGGTTACTGATTAATGGCTAAATCAAGCCTTCTTTCAGGGCTTTTGCTACAGCTTGTGATTTGGAGTGTACCTGCAGTTTTTCGTAGATATGGCGGATATGATTGCGTACCGTATCGATACTTATATAGAGTTTTTGACTGATTTCTTTATAATTAAAACCCTCAACGAGATGGGTGAGAATTTCTTTTTCCCTTTTTGTTAAATTGGATGAGCTATTTTGATCGGGAACATATTTTTTAAAAATTTGTACGACTTTATAGGCAATTGAAGGCGTCATGGGCATACCTCCCTCTATTGCATCCTTCATTGACGATAATAGTTGCGATGGTGCTGTCTTCTTCAGTAAATACCCATTGGCACCAGCCAATATGGCGCGCAAAATATTTTGATCATCATCCATACCGGTTAACATTACAATTTGCGTATCAGGATACAACCGGCGCAACTCCACGATGCCATCGGTACCTGATTTACCCGGCAAACCAATATCTAACAGTATAAGATCGGCCTTGAAGTCATGGCGAATTGCATCTTCCATTGAGTCATAAGCCCCTATACATTTAAATCCGGGACTATTATTGATCATAAAAGAAAGTCCATCCCTGAAATCCCGGTGATCCTCGATGAGTGTAACGTTAATTGACATCCAATACCCAGTTTATACGTAAAATCAACATTATACATTTATGGTACAATGACATAATTATGTTATTCTTAACGAGCAACAAATAGTAGTATCTTTACCGGAACCTGATCGAAATAATAGACTTGCATTTATTTCATTTGCCCTGTATTTCATGTTATACAACCCATGTCCTGTTAAATTTTTAGAGGATGCCGGATCATCCATATTAAATTTTCTAAGCCCTTTAATTTCGGCCTCTTTTATCCCTTCCCCATCATCGGAAATCACAATCATTATTTTTTTCTTTTTATAACGGGCGCAAACGGTAACATTTTTGGCATGGGAATGTTTTAAAATATTATGCAGGGCTTCCTTACAGATGAGATAAATATTTCGCCTTGTTTGATCACTTATATAATCATCCTCTTCAGGATCCCTGATATCCATTCTGAAATGAATAGATTCAGTCACGCTCAAATCAGATATTAAATTCCGTATTCTCATGAACAGATGGTTAATTGTGTCATGTCGCGGTGCTACATACCATACGATATCATTCATAGTATCAACCGCTTCATTACATAAACGTTCTATTTTTTGTACAAAATCAGTTGTTCTGTGAGAATTTTTAATATTTTGTTTTAACATTTCGGAATAAAGAGAAATACTACCAAGTGTGGATGCTACTTCATCATGTAAATCCCTGGCAATGACTGACCTGGTCTTCTCACGTTCATCTCGCAAGGCCATTTTCCGTTCAATTTGCTGCACTTGTAATTTTAATTTACGTGTTGAAATGTACCTGATTAATAATCCGAGTCCACTAAATACAAGTAAGGTAATGATAAGTTTAAACCACCAGGTCATCCAGAAAGGTGGTAATATATCAATAGAAAGAGTTGTCCCGTTACTATTCCACACTCCAATATTATTACTTCCCCTGACTTGTAACACATAATGCCCCGGATAGAGATTTGTAAATGTGGCATATCTCCTGTTTTTAATATTCATCCATTTATCATTAAATCCTTTTAAACGGTAAGCGTATTCATTATTTGAAGGGTCATGATAATCGAGAGATGTAAATTCAAATGTTATCGAGTTGTCACGATATGGTAATTTAATAT